>USHP01000059.1 GCA_900554625.1 uncultured Eubacteriales bacterium
CCTCTCTATTCGTCGGCAGCGTCATGTGTATAAGAGACAGGCCCCGGAGCTGGTGCAGCTGGGACAGGCCGAACCGGTCGGCATCTTCAATTACCATCAAGGTAGCGTTGGGCACGTCTACCCCTACTTCAATCACCGTGGTGGCCACCATCACATCCGCCTCCCCCCGGGCAAAGGCGGCCATGGCCGCTTCCTTTTCACTGCCTTTCATCTGGCCGTGGAGCAGGGTAATCCGCAGATCGGGAAATACGGTCTGCTGCAAAGTTTCCGCCCAGGCAGCGGCGGCCTTGACCCCCAGCTCCTGATTTTCCTCCACCGCAGGGCAGACCACAAAGCACTGGTTCCCTTGGCTGACCTGCTTGCGGATAAAGGCGTTAATTCGGGGGCGGTAGCTTTCATTCACCAAAAAGGTATCCACCGTTTCCCGGCCCGGGGGAAGCTCGTCAAGAATGGACACGTCCAGATCGCCGTACATCAGTAGCGCCAGAGTCCGGGGAATGGGGGTGGCAGACATCACCAGCAGATGGGGGTCCTCCCCTTTGCCAGACAGCCGGGAGCGCTGGGCAACCCCGAAGCGGTGCTGCTCGTCTGCAATCACCAGCCCCAGGTTCTGAAACCTGGTGGCATCGGTGAGCAGCGCATGGGTGCCAACCACCACCTGCAAAGTACCTTCCTCCAGCTGCTGGCGCACCAGCTTTTTTTCTTTCACGCTCATGGAACCTGTGAGCAACCCCACGGAAATCTGCAGGGGCGAAAATAGCTTACTTAACGAAGCATAGTGCTGCTCCGCCAGAATTTCGGTAGGCGCCATCAGGGCCACCTGCCTTCCGTTGCGGGCTGCGCAGCAGGCGGCGGCTGCCGCCACCATGGTTTTGCCGCTGCCCACATCGCCCTGAACCAGACGATTCATGGGAGTGCCCTTTTGAAAGTCTTTCAGGATTTCTTCCACTGCCCGGCGCTGGGCGCCGGTGAGGGCAAAGGGAAGTTCCTGGTAAAACGGCTGCAAGTCCAGGTTTTCAAAAACCTCCGTCTTCTTTTCCCGGCGGTTCTGGCGCATCAGGGACAGGCCTGCGCTGAATACGAAAAACTCCTCAAAAATCAGCCGTTTCTTGGCCTGCTCCGCTTCTTCCATGGATTTGGGCTGGTGAATGGCGGTATAGGCCTGCTGGGCAGGCAGAATATCGTATTCCCGCCGTACCGCCTCCGGCAGAATTTCCGCCGGGACATCGCAGATGGCCAGAGCCTGCTGCACCAGCCGCAGCAGCACGCCGTTGCTCAATCCCGCCGTCAGCGGGTAAATGGGCATCACCCGCCGGGTATTCACCGCCGGAGCATCCACCGGCTCAAAGGTGGGATTGGTCATGTTGTAGCCGATGAAATCCCCGCTGACCGCGCCATAAAAGATATACTCGCTGCCGTACTGCAGCTGCTGGGCGGCGTACTGGGAATTGAAAAAGGTCAGATTCAGCCGTCCGGTGGTATCCGCCACACTCACCTTGGTCACATCCAGGCCCTTGCGGACATGGGCGGTGCGGGGGGTGTTCATCACCATGGCCCGGAAGCAGGCAGGGACATCCGGCTCCAGCTTTTCAATGTTTACCAGCCGGGTCCGGTCCTCGTAACCCCGGGGAAAATGGCAGATCAGATCCTCCAGGGTGAAGATATTCAGATTCGCCAGCTGTCTGGCTCTGGCCTGCCCCACGCCTTTGAGCAGCGTCACCGGATCGGACAATTTCGCCATAGCCTTCCCTCCCCACATTTTCTCCCATTATACGCAAAAAGCCAACGCAAAGCAACGAAAATCTGTAAACAAATTTTGACCGTTTCGGACATGAAAAAACTCCCTCCGGAACAATCGGGAGGGAGATATTTTCAGAGAAATCAGGCCAGCTTGTTCAGCTTCAGCGTCATGCTGCTCTTCTTGCGGGCAGCGTTGTTCTTGTGCAGCAGACCCTTGATGACAGCCTGGTCAACAGCCTTGACAGCCTGCTTGTAAGCAGCCTCGGCATTGGCCTTGTCACCGGACACCAGAGCGGCGTCGAACTTCTTCAGGTTGGTCTTCAGCGCAGACTTCTCGGCCTTGTTCTTCTCATAAGCAACTTTGGAAGAAATGACATCCTTCTTAGAGGACTTAATGTTGGGCATGGATTCCACCTCCTTTAGCTAGTTGTCCATACAGACACACATTATAACCTGTTTGTCAAACAAAATCAACCCTTTTTTTAAATTTTTTTCACAACCGGGGAAGGCTGTGGAAAGCCCTGTCCCCCGCCCGGAGGGTGTGTGGGATTTTTTGTGTCAAGGGGTAATTTTTACACAAAATCTGTCCCATGGTAAAATCCACGACCCGCAAAAAAGTGGGAAAAGTGTCGAAGGCCGTCGTCTCGTTTTATGTGAACCAGCATTGCATATCCACAGCCAGCTTTTCCTGTGGATAACTCCTGTGGACAAACCTGTGGAGAATGTGGAAAACTCAGAGTTTTCAACAGGTATTCCGGGGATTTCGTTTTACACAGCCCCTTGTGGAGAAGGCTGTATACCCCTGTGAATAAACGCGAAAGAACGCCTCAAACCGGCGTGTTACGTCACCAGGCAGGGCAGTGCCCAGCTTGACAAAAGTCTGCGAAAAAGTTTACAAATTGTAAAAAAATCTTGTATGGTCTTTTTTCCGCTCCCGCCCTGCCGAAAATTTTTTGTGAAAAACCGCCAAAAAATCTTTTTGGTATCTTTTGGCATCCCTGGGGCATACTGTTCCTATCCCAACACGAGGAGGAACACCATGCAGGGAAAAGTAGAGATCTGCGGCGTGAACACATCCAAGCTGGGAGTTTTGTCCCAGGTGGAAATGGATACTTTGCTCCGGCGGGCCAAAGAAGGGGACAAAGCAGCCCGGGAAAAGCTGATTGAAGGCAATCTCCGGCTGGTTTTGTCGGTGATTCAGCGCTTTGACAAGCGGGGAGAAAATCCGGACGATCTGTTCCAGGTGGGCTGCATCGGCCTGATCAAAGCCATTTCCAACTTTGACCCGGACAAGCAGGTGCGTTTTTCCACCTATGGCGTGCCCATGATTGCCGGAGAAGTACGGCGGTATCTGCGCGACAACAGCGCCATCCGGGTCAGCCGTTCCATCCGGGACGTGGCCTACCGGGTATTGCAGTGCAAGGAGGCCCAGACCTGCGCCCTGGGCCGGGAGCCTACCTTAGAGGAAATCTCCAAAGAGCTGGACATCCCCCTGGAGGAGGTCAGTCAGGCCCTGGACGCAGTCAGCGCCCCGGTGAGCCTGTATGATCCGGTGTATGCCGACGGAGGCGATCCCCTGACGGTAATGGATCAGGTCCGGGACACCCGGAACACCGAGGCCAGCTGGATGGAGCACATCACCCTGCAAAATGCCTTCCGGGCCTTGCAGCCCCGGGAGAAGCAAATCCTCTCATTGCGGTTTTACGACGGCAAAACCCAGATGGAGGTAGCCAACGCCCTGGGCATCTCCCAGGCCCAGGTATCCCGGCTGGAAAAAGGCGCCATCGGCGCCATGCGCAAATCCGTCAGCATTTCCTGATTCTTTCCGGGGAAGAGGCATTCTTCCCCGGGTGCGTACATAGACTGAACCAAAACCCAAGGAGGAATGGGCATGTCTATGAAATTTACCACCCTGCAATGCAAAGAAGTAATCTGTGTAGGCTCGGGGCAGCGTTTGGGCTTTGTCTCCGATGTGCAAATCGAATTGCCCCAGGGAACGGTCTGCGCCATTGTGGTGCCCGGGCCCTGCAAATTCTGGGGCGTTCTGGGCCGCCACGACGATTACATAATTCCCTGGAGCAGCATCTGCAAAATCGGCCCGGACATTGTGCTGGTGGACACCCAGCCTGACCAATGCCGGGTGCCCAGAGGCCGCTGCTGCTAAGAGGCAGCCCGTGTTTTTCTGCTCCGCTTTCGGTAAAGTCCGGAAGCGGAGCGTTTTTCTTTCCCCGGGGAAATGGGACTTGCAATGATCCGGTGCTTTCGGTATAATCAAGGCAGTGAACGGAGGTAGAAACAGATGGCAAAACTCTATTTTAAGTACGGCGCCATGGGCTCCAGCAAAACCGCCCAGGCACTGATTACCAAGTACAATTATGAAGAAAATGATCTTCAGGTCTGGCTGGTCAAGCCCAGCGCCGACGACCGGGATGGTCAGCAGATTCTGCGCAGCCGCATCGGCCTGCAGGCTCAGGTAGAGGTGATTCCTCCGGAAATGGACATGTACCAGCGCTTTACCCAGACCCAGCTGGGCAAATGCGATGTGATTATTGTGGATGAGTGCCAGTTCCTGACGGAAGATCAGATCGATCAGCTGCGCGCCATTGTCAATGATTACAGCATCCCCGTCATGTGCTTCGGTCTGCGCACGGATTTCCAGACCCGGCTTTTTCCCGGCAGCCGCCGGCTGATGGAGGTTGCGGACACCATCCAGGAGATCAAAACCATCTGCGACTGCGGAGCCAAAGCCACCGTCAATGCCCGAATTGATGCCCAGGGCCATATCATCACCCAAGGTGCCCAGGTTGTGCTGGGCGGCAACGACAGCTACATTGCCATGTGCCACAAGTGCTACGTCCGGGGCATTCGGGAAAATCGGGTTATCAAACTTCACGGACATAACGAAAATTCAGGAGGTAATGTACAATGAACGTAACGGACATTCTCGCCAAGTGCGACCACACATTGCTGTCTCAGACCGCCACCTGGGCCCAAATCCAGGCCATCTGTGACGACGGCCTGCGCTACCATACCGCCTCCGTCTGTATCCCCGCTTCTTATGTGAAGCAGGCCAAGGAGTATGTAGACGGCAAGCTGCCCATCTGCACCGTCATCGGCTTCCCCAACGGCTATGACACCACCGCCGCCAAGTGCTTCATGGCTTCCGACGCCGTGGATAACGGAGCGGACGAGGTGGACATGGTCATCAACATCGGCTGGGCCAAGGACGGCAAGTGGGATGCCATCACCGACGAAATCGCCGCCGTAAAAGCCGCCTGCAAAGGTAAGCTCCTGAAGGTCATCATCGAAACCTGCCTGCTGACCGATGAAGAAAAAATCCACCTGTGCAAGTGCGTTTCCGATTCCGGGGCAGACTATATCAAGACTTCCACCGGTTTTTCCAAGGCAGGCGCTACCTTTGAAGATGTGGCACTGTTTGCCAAGCACGTTGCTCCCCATGTAAAGATCAAGGCCGCCGGCGGCATCTCCAGCCTGGAAGACGCCGAGAAGTTCATCTCCCTGGGCGCTGACAGACTGGGCACCAGCCGGATTGTCAAGCTGGCCAAGGCCATGGAGCAGGGCAAGCAGGCTCCAAACGACGGAAGCTACTGAGCATCGTATCTATAAATAAGGAGGACTCTCTTATGCTGAATACCCCCACCCCCCACATTTCCGCCAAACCCGGCGACTTTGCCAAAACCGTGCTGATGCCCGGCGATCCCCTGCGTTCTCAGTTCATCGCCCAGAATTTCCTGGAAAATCCGGTGCTGGTGAACAATGTCCGGGGCGTTCAGGGCTACACCGGCACCTATAAGGGTGTAAAGGTTTCCGTCATGGCTTCCGGCATGGGCATGCCCGCCATCGGCATCTACTCCCACGAGCTGTTCAACGGCTACGGCGTGGAGAACATTATCCGTGTCGGTTCCGCCGGCTCCATTCAGGAGAATATCAACCTGTACGACCTGGTCATTGCCCAGGGCGCCTGCACCGACTCCAACTGGGCCAGCCAGTTCCACCTTCCCGGCACCTTCGTCCCCATCGCTTCCTGGGAACTGCTCACCGAAGCCGTCAAGGCCGCCGAGGCCCAGGGCGCTACCTACCATGTGGGCAACGTCAACTCTTCCGACGTCTTTTACGGCGACCATGCAGGCGTCCCGGAAGGACTGGGCAGCGTCTACGGTTTGAAGAAGATGGGCGTCATGGCCCTGGAAATGGAAGCTGCAGCCCTGTATATGAACGCCGCCCGGTACGGCAAGCGGGCGCTGTGCATCTGCACCATCTCCGACCATGTGCTCAACGGCACCGAAACCACCTCCGAAGAGCGTCAGAAGTCCTTCACCACCATGATGAAGGTTGCCCTGGATGTGGCCGTGGCCATGGACAAGAAATAAGGCGGTAGTTCCATGAAGCGAATTTTCTTGATTGTGCTGGATTCTTTTGGAATCGGCGCCATGCCCGATGCTCCGGCCTTCGGTGATCCGGGGGTAAACACCCTGGCCTCCTGCGCCGGTTCCGGGAAACTGAACATCCCCAATCTGATTGCCGCTGGACTGGGCAACATCGACGGCGTCAGCTGCCTTGCCAAAACCGATGCTCCCACCGGCGCAGTAGCCCGGCTGACGGAAGCTTCCCAGGGCAAGGATACCACCATCGGCCACTGGGAGATTGCCGGTCTGGTTTCTCCCCAGCCTCTGCCCACCTATCCGGAGGGCTTTCCTGAGGAAGTGCTGGATGCCTTTACGAAGGCCACCGGCCGGGGCTGGCTGTGCAACAAGCCCTACTCCGGCACCGATGTCATCCGGGACTACGGGCAGCAGCAGCTGGATACCGGCAAGTGGATTGTCTACACTTCCGCCGACTCCGTATTCCAGGTGGCTGCCCACGAAGAGCACATCCCTCTGGAAGAACTCTACGATGCCTGCCACAAGGCACGGCAGATTCTCCGGGGCAAGCACGGCGTAGGCCGGGTCATTGCCCGTCCCTATGTAGGAAGCGCCGCAGAGGGCTTCCAGCGCACTTCCAACCGCCACGACTACTCCCTGGAACCCCCCGGAAAGACCATGCTGGACGCCATCCAGGCCGCCGGACTGGACACCATCGCCGTGGGCAAAATCCACGACATCTTTGCCGGTCAGGGAGACACGGAGCATGTCTACAACAAGAGCAACTCCGACGGCATGGCCCACACCGACCACTATGCCGCCCAGGATTTCCACGGCCTGTGCTTTGTGAACCTGGTGGATTTTGACATGGTCTACGGCCACCGCCGCAACATTGACGGCTATGCCAATGCTTTGTCGGAATTTGACAGCTGGCTGGGTGATTTCCTGCCCAAGCTGGGCCAGGAAGACCTGGTGATGATTACCGCCGACCACGGCTGTGATCCCGGCTACACCGCCACCACCGACCACACCCGGGAATACGTTCCCCTGGTGGTACTGGGCCCCCAGATCAAACCTGTGAACCTGGGCACCCGGAAAAGCTTTGCCGACATTGCCGCCACCGTTACCGAACTTCTGGGCGTCCCCTACGAAACCAGCGGCGAAAGCTTTGCCAAAGATATTCTTTAATCGCGTGGAAGGGGCCAATGCCCCTCCCTGTTTTCTTTGAGAAACGGAGGAATTCCTTATGACACCCCAACAGCTTGTTGACCTGGCAAAAGAGGCCATGACTCACGCCTATGTTCCCTACTCCGGCTATCAGGTCGGTGCGGCGCTGCTGTGCGCCGACGGAAGCGTGTATACCGGATGCAACATCGAAAACGCCTCCTTCAGTCCCACCGTCTGTGCAGAGCGCACTGCCTTTTTCAAGGCCGTGTACGACGGACACCGGGAGTTTACCGCCATCGCCGTCTGCGGCGGCAAGGGCGGGGTAATTTCCGGTCCCTTCCCTCCCTGCGGCGTGTGCCGCCAGGTGATGCGGGAATTCTGCCGGGATGATTTTATCATCTATCTGGTCAACGACCAGGGCTGGGAAACCGTCACTCTTTCCCAACTTCTGCCCTATAGTTTTTCCGCTGGCGAACACATGTCTTACTGACCAAGACTTATTTAAAATTAGGGAAATTTTGTTGATTTTTCGCCGGATTTGTGCGATAATGTTTTCGGTATTACAAGAGTACCAAAATTGATTTTATGGAGGAATGAAATCATGAAAAAGATTCTGGCTCTGCTGCTGGTTCTGGCTATGACCATGGCTCTGGTCGCCTGCGGTTCCAGCACTCCCGCCGCCACCGAGGCCAACGGCGAAACCGCCGCTGCCACCGAACCTGCCGGTTCTGCCGCTGATGCCATCCCTGACGAGATGACTTCCGAGGACGGCAAGTATGAAGTTGCTTTCATCACCGACGTGGGTCAGCTGAAGGACAAGTCCTTCAACCAGGGCACCTATAACGGCGTGAAGCTGTACGCTGACGCCGCTGGCAAGTCCTACAAGTACTATCAGCCCGCCGGCGGCAACGAAGCCACCGACGACGATCGTTACGATGCCATGAAGCTGGCTGCCGACAACGGCGCCAAGGTCATCGTCTGCGCAGGCTTCATGCAGGGCGCTGCTCTGGAGAAGGCTGCCAAGGAATTCCCCGAAGTCAAGTTCATCTTCATTGATGGCTGGGCTATGGGCATGGACAACGTGGCCGGCATCGCCTTCCGTGAAGAGCAGTGCGGCTACCTGGCCGGCTACGCTGCTGTTATGGACGGCTACACCAAGCTGGGCTTCTCCGGCGGCGGCGGCGGCACCAACGCTGCCTGCAACCGTTACGGCTACGGCTTCGTCCAGGGCGCTGAGGCAGCTGCCGCTGTCAAGGACGTGAAGGTTGAGATGAACTACTCCTGGCTGTACGGCTCCTCCTTCTCCGCTTCCAACGAGCTGCAGACCATGGCTGCCGGCTGGTACCAGAACGGCACCGAGGTTATCTTCGCCTGCGGCGGTTCCATGTTCCAGTCCATCGCTGCTGCCGCTTCCGCTGAGGACGGCCAGGTCATCGGCGTTGACGTTGACCAGTCCTTCGAGTCCCCCACCGTTATCACTTCCGCTATGAAGGGCATCGGCGAGGCTGCACAGCAGGCTCTGACCGCTGCTGAGACCGACGAGAGCTGGGCTGAGTTCATCGGCGACGGCAACACCACCGTTACCCTGGGCGCTGCCGAGAACGCTGTTGGCCTGCCCACCGCTACCTGGTCTCTGGAAGGCTGGAGCGTGGAAGAGTACGAGACCATGC
>USHP01000060.1 GCA_900554625.1 uncultured Eubacteriales bacterium
AAATCAGCGGCAGCGGACGGACAGACGCTGGTGTGCACGCAAAGGGGCAGGTGGCGAATTTTCACTGCGAGAGCAGGCTGCCTGCCGAGGAAATTCTTGTCCAGCTGCGCAGGTATCTGCCTGAGGATATCGGCATATACTCCTGCAGAGAGGTAAGCCAGCGCTTCCATGCCCGGCTTAATGCCAGGGAAAAGACCTACCGCTACCGTATTTGGAACAGCGACACTCCCTGCGTATTCCAGCGCAGGTATGTGACGGCGATGCCGGAACCGCTGAACCTGGAGGATATGCGGCAGGCAGCGGAGTTGCTGTGCGGGGAGCACGATTTCTCAGCGTTCTGCGGAAATACGAAAATGAAAAAAAGCACAGTCCGTTTTCTGCGAAGCATCCAGATTGAACGAAAAGGAGAAGAGATCCATCTATGCTTTACCGGCAATGGATTTCTGCATAATATGGTACGGATTTTGGTCGGAACCCTGGTGGAAGTGGGAAGAGGGGAGCGCAGCATTCAGAGCATTCCGGCTTTATTCGGCGGGAAACGGGCAGAAGCAGGCTTTTTGGCCCCGCCCCAAGGTCTGTGCTTGGAGGAGGTAATGTACTGATGAATATTCAGATTTTTGGCAAGTCGAAATGCTTTGACACAAAAAAGCGGAACGGTATTTTAAGGAACGCCGCATATCCTTTCAGTCCAACGATTTGAATCGCTACGGAATGTCCGGTAGGGAATTTGACAGTGTACTGAAAGCAGTGGGCGGCATTGATAACCTGATTGACTGGCAGGGAAAATCCCCGGAAATCACCTTGATGAAATATATGGACGACCCCCGGGCGAAAGAAGATAAGGTCTTTGACAATCCTGCTCTGATGAAAACGCCCATTGTCCGTAACGGCAGACAAGCCACCGTGGGTTTCTGTCCGGACATCTGGGCGAAGTGGGAATGAGTCCGCAGTACGTAAACAAAAAATCGAAAAATGTTTGTACAAAAGCAGTTCTCTGGAAAAGAGGGCTGCTTTTTTTGCAAATTTATCTTGCGATTTCTACAAAAAAGTGATATTCTAGGAGGGCATAATGACGAATATACTATCTTCCCTGAATGCGATCGTCTGGGGCGCACCTGCATTGATCCTGATTTTGGGCGTGGGTTTGTCCATCAGCATTCGCCTGGGATTTGCGCAGCTTACCTTGTTCCCGCGGGCTTTGGGTGAGTTTGTTCGCAAACTCTGTGCAGGAAAAAGTGCCCAGCGGGGTATTTCACCATTTCAGGCGCTGTGTACAGCGCTGGCTGCCACTGTTGGCACAGGAAATCTGGTGGGAGTTGCAGGGGCCATTTGTCTGGGAGGGCCAGGTGCTATCTTCTGGATGTGGATCTGCGGCATCCTGGGCATGGCGACGAAGTTCGCTGAAGCGACGTTGGCGGTGCGTTATCGGGTTTCCACAGAGGATGGCTGGGCCGGCGGTCCTATGTATGTGATACGCAATGGACTGGACGGCCGGTTGCGATTGCTGGCTGGAGCATACTGCGTCTTTGGTGTGATCGCAGCCTTTGGCGTGGGGAATGCAACCCAGACCAATGCGGTGATTACCAGTATGAACACTGTCCTGGGCTACTTGGGTTGGCAGGAATCCCGGCTTGGCAATCTGTTTATGGGCATGCTGCTGGCTGTGCTCATCGGACGGATGCTCTTTGGCGGCGCTAAGCGGATTTCTCGGGCGGCCCAGAGATTGGTTCCATTTACGGCGACTGTGTATATTCTGATGTGTATTGGCATCCTGCTGGTGAAGGCAGATGCGATTCCCCGGGCTTTCTCCGGGATTATCGAAGGCGCGTTTTCCCCTCGGGCGGTTACCGGAGGCGTCCTCGGCTCAGCATTCCGCGCACTGCGGGTAGGCTGCAGCCGCGGTGTATTTACCAACGAAGCTGGTATGGGTACCGCATCCATTGCCCATGCGTCGGCTGAGGTTTCTCACCCGGCTGAGCAAGGTTTGATGGGGATTATGGAAGTGTTTTTGGACACCATTGTGATCTGTACGCTGACAGCGCTGGCGATCCTGGTCAGTGGTGTGCCCATTCCCTACGGTACAGATGCGGGAGCAGTCCTCACTGTTCGTGCGTTTGAAACGGTATATGGCAAGGCAGCCAGCATCATTCTGGCACTGACCCTTTCTTGCTTCGCAGTAGCTACGGTGCTTGGCTGGGGCCTTTATGGTGCCCGATGTGCACAGTTCCTGTTCGGAAGCAAATCCTGGAAGATCTTTGCTGCGGTACAGACCGTGATGGTTGCCCTTAGCGCGGTTTTGGATACCGGAACGGTTTGGCAGCTTTCTGAAACTGTCAATGGATTGATGTCCATTCCCAACTTAATTGCCCTGGCGGCGCTCACACCGGAGCTTGTCCACCTTACAAAAGACTATAAAAAAAGTCTGACGCATGCAGCGTCAGCGGAGGTTACTTATGCAGATTTCCATCAATGCAAACCGTTGTGAACCCTCTCCCATGCGGAAGTTTCATCCCTTAGCAGTTGCGGCCAAGAAAGAGGGAAAACGAATTTTTCATCTGAATATCGGCCAGCCGGATTTGCCTACCCCCAAGGCTTTTTATGAAGCAGTGAGCGGTTTTAACGCCCGGACTCTGGAGTATGAAGCATCTCCCGGTATGCCGGTTCTGCTGGACGCTGTACAGAAGTATTACAAGGGACTGGACGTGGACCTGGAGTCCAATGATATTCTCATCACCACCGGCGGCAGTGAAGCGCTGCTGCTGACCTGCCTGAGCATTCTGGACCCTTACACGGAAGTTATCATTCCGGAACCTTACTATCCTAACTACACTACCTTTGTCCATGCGGCAGGCGGTGTTATCCGGGCATTGCCCACCAACCCCTGGGAAGGTTATCGCTACGCCAAGCGGGAGCGGATTGAGAGCCTGATTACCAAGAATACCCGGGCTATTCTTATCACCAATCCGGGCAATCCCACTGGTGTGGTACTCAACGAAGAGGAAATGAGGATGATTGCAGATGTTGCCAAGGAGCATGATCTGTTCCTGATCTGTGACGAGGTATACCGGGAATTCTGCTATGATGATAAATTCGGTGTTCCCACCATGGCTCGTTTCCGCGACATTGATGAAAATCTGGTGATTGTTGACTCCGTATCCAAGCGGTTCTCTGCCTGCGGCGCCCGCGTAGGATGCGTTGTGACACGGAACAAAGAGCTGCAGCAGGCGCTGCTGAAGTTCTGCCAATCCCGCCTGGCGGTGGCAACAATCGACCAGCTGGGAGCCGCTGCACTGTATTCCGTGGGAGAGGACTTTTTCCGGGACTGCAAAGCAGAATACCAGCGCCGCAGAGATACCGTAATCCGGAAACTGCGCATGATTCCCGGCGTGGTGGTGGAAGAGCCTATGGGTGCATTTTACCTGATGGCCAGCCTTCCGGTGGACGATGCGGATAAGTTCCAGCGCTGGCTTTTGGAGAAATTCAACGACCATGGCGATACGGTCATGTTCGCTCCTGGCGCGCCTTTCTATGAGACACCGGGCAAGGGCATCAATGAGGTCCGAATTGCCTATGTGCTCAAACAGGAGGATCTGGAACGGGCCATGGATGTTCTGGCACGGGGAATTTCCGTATACCAGAAGCAGGTTATGAAGGTAAAACCGGAATCCTTGAATTAAATTACAGTAACAACCAGCCGCTTCCTGAGAACAATGGGCAGAAAGCGGCTGGTTTTGCTTGATTTCTGGAGAAAACAGAAAAACAGATCCGCCGCTGTCCATGCTGCTTCGACGGCATATGCCTGCATCATGGTGTATAATACGAGACAGCATTACGAAAGGGGAGTGGCAGATGTTAAAGCGGCTATTTTTCAGTCTGTCAGCAGTGGTATTGGCGGCGGCCTTAAGCCTTCCGGCACAAGCTGGAGAATTGGGCGGTTCCATTCGGCTGGATTTGGAAGTTGGAGATTTTGTGGTAACCAACGGTGCGGTGAAGCTGTATCAGGTTGCCCAGCAAAGTCCGGAAGGATATTTGGTTTCCGACTCCTTTGGCGGGGGGCTTGTCAAGCCAGAGGATGCATTGTCTTCCAGCCTGGCGCAGTGGCTGGCCCAGACTGCGGAAGATGGGGGAATTACCCGTCTGCTGGATGCGGATGGCTGCGCAGAATTTTCCAGGCTTCCGGATGGTTTGTATCTGGTGGTTCAATCTGAGAAAATGGATGGATTCCATCCATTTGAACCGTTTCTTGTCACCATTCCCATGGACGGAGAGCAGGACATTCAGGTGAGTCCTCCTGTTTTTCCCATTGTGGCGGAGTCTCCCGCTACGGGACAAGATATGCAGCCTTTTCTGGGCGTTGCCGGTATGGTAGTGTCGGGATTTGGTTTGGCGCTTTGCGCTATGGGAAAGCGCAGATTTACGCTATAATGGTCTGAAAATGGGAAACCCCATATCTTCCGGGAAGGTGAAAACCGGGAAGATATGGGGTTTTGCTTGCAGCTACGCAATTTAAGATACCAATACCAGAGATAAATTGTTTACTCTTGTGATGCTGAATGGGAAAGCAATTTTTCCAATTCTTTGGCAGTGGGGCTCAGGGGCTGATCGGTGCGCTTTACCAGGCAAACATGACGAGGGGGGATGCGATGGGTCAGCTCCAGACGATAAATGTTTTTCTGATCGGAATCGCTTTCCAGAAAGGCTTCTGGGACGAAGCCGATTCCCAAATTGTTCTTTACCATAGGAAGTACTTGATCCGCAGTTGCGGGTTCAATATCTGGTGCCAAAGACAGACCGTACTGGGTAAACCAGTCGGAATAGAATTGATAAGTCATGGTTTTCTTGCTAAGACAGATAATGGGATTTTCCGTTAATTCTTTGATCGATAGCGGCCGACGGGTAAGGGATGCAAATGCACTTCCGCAGACCGGGACTTCCTGAATTTCTTTCAGCAAGATTTTTTTCATGGATTTTGGAAGAATGACAGGAGTAGTTACCACAGCCAACTCTGCAAGCCCCTCGTTCAGCGCTCGGATTGCCTGGGGGGTGGAGTGATTGGAAATTCGCAAACGAATACCAGGATGCTGCTGCTTGAATTGCTTCAAAGTCGGCAGAAGCAGGCAGTGCAGTGCAACTTCACTGGCAGCAACAGAAAGTACGCCCTGAGAAATGCCGCCGTCCTGGGTCAATTCCTGCTCACCGGCTGCAATCTGCTCAACCGCAGCGGATATGTGCTTAAACAGCGCCTCTCCTTCCGCAGTCAGGCGAATTCCACGATTGGAACGTACAAATAACGTGCAGCCTAATTCTGCTTCCAGGTTCTTGATAATCCGGGTTACATTCGGCTGGTTACTGAACAAGGCCGCGGCCGCCTTGGTAAAACTGCCAGACTTGGCTACCTGATAAAAAACCCGGTAGTAATCGTAATTGATGTTCACCGGAATCCTCCTATATAAAATTGATATGGATATTATATTAACAATACATTTCCTGTATTTCTGAAAATCTATTATAATAATTGCCGGAATTCCTGTCAATGAGAAAAATAGGGCATAAACCATGGGAGGAGATCAAAATGAATCGGGATTTGACGGTAGAAAAACCGGAAACGGTCTTATGGCAATATTGTTTGCCGCTGTTTGGCAGCATTGTGTTTCAGCAGCTATATAATATTGCTGACAGCTTTGTTGCGGGTAAATTTGTAGGGGAAACCGCCTTGGCAGCTGTGGGCAACAGTTATGAGATTACACTGATTTTTATTGCCTTTGCCTTTGGCTTCAACATTGGTACATCGGTGATTGTGGCGCAGCTGTTTGGCGCAAAAGAATATGGAAAATTAAAGACGGCTGTCTATACTGCCATTATTTCCAGCGGCGTATTGTGCCTGATTCTTATGGGACTGGGAATTGGCTTCTGTACAGACCTGCTGGAACTGATCCATACGCCGGAAGAAATTATGGCGGATTCTCAGCTGTATCTGGATATCTACATTTACAGCCTGCCTTTCGTTTTTTACTATAATATCGCAACGGGTATTTTCTCTGCATTGGGAGATTCCAAGACACCGTTTTATTTCCTGATGGCATCGTCTCTTTCCAACATCGCCATGGATATTCTGTTTGTAACGGCATTCCAGATGGGTGTGGCCGGCGTTGCGTGGGCAACCTTCTTGTGCCAGGGCGTGAGCTGTGTTTTGGCGGTTACGGTGGTGCTGTGCCGGTTCCGCAAAATTCAAACTCAGGAGAAAGCGGCATGGTTTTCCTGGACGTTGTTCAAGAGAATCAGTGTGGTTGCCATCCCCAGTATTCTGCAGCAGAGCTTTATTTCCGTGGGTAACATCGTGATTCAGGGCGTCATCAACACATTTGGTTCCGGCGTAATCGCCGGATATTCCGCATCGGTGAAGCTGAACAATCTGGTTATTACCTCTTTTACGACCTTGGGTAACGGTATTTCCAACTATACGGCCCAGAATATTGGTGCAGGAAAGCTTCCCCGCGTAAAAGAAGGATTCCGGGCAGGCCTGAAAATTGTGTGGCTGCTGAGCCTTCCGCTTGCGGCGCTTTACATATTCGGGGCGAAGTACCTGGTGTATATTTTCCTGGATGCACCAACGGAAGCAGCGCTACAAACCGGAATCCAATTCCTGCGCATTCTGGCACCGTTTTATTTCGTGGTTTCGGCGAAATTGGTGTCCGATGGTGTCCTGCGAGGCGCCGGCATGATGGTACAGTTTATGATTGCCACATTTACGGACTTGCTTCTGCGTGTGGTTCTGGCAAAGGTATTGTCTGCAACGGTGCTGGGGGCAATGGGCATTTGGTGTGCATGGCCAATTGGCTGGGTTGTGGCAACGGCACTTTCTGTGGTGCTGTATCGCACTGGTCCTTGGAACAAAAAAGAAACGCCGCAAGAAGTATAATCTAATAGCATTTGCGCCCATTTTTTAATGGGCGCAAAAATTATACTCTGTTGAAGAGCACAATGATCCTCGAAGAAAGCAATTCATTGACATTTTTTGATGAGACTTTTATAATTGGGTAAAAAGATGCGGGGAGGATTGCTATGCTGCGGGTATTTCTGGTGGAAGATGAAAGCATTATTCGGGAGACGCTGCGCGATACGGTGCCCTGGTCCCGACTGGGGTATACGTTCGTAGGAGAAGCAGCTGACGGTGAAATGGCGCTGCCTTTGATCCGGAATACCCGGCCGGATGTGCTGATTACGGATATCCGTATGCCATTTATGGATGGACTGTCCTTGAGCAAGCTGGTGATGGAAGAACAGCCGGACATTAAAATCATCATTCTGTCTGGATATGATGACTTTGAGTACGCCCAGCAAGCCATCAAAATTGGCGTTGAACAGTATCTGCTCAAGCCAATTACCAAGGCCACGCTTGTCCATGTGCTTCAGGAAGTCCAGAAAAAAATCCAGTATGAACGGGAACAGTATAGTGACATCAGCCGTTTTCAGCAGGATTCTCAGGAATATGAGCAGTTTGCCAGACGTAACTTTGTGGAGCGTATGGTGGCAGGCAGACTTACGGTTCCCCAGATTTATGAAGAATCCTCCAAATTAGGATTGGACCTATTGGCACAAAGCTACTGTCTGGCATTTTTCTCCATTATCGGGGAAAATTACTCCGAACCGGATGCCCAGGTGCGCCAGGCGCTGCTGGGACTATTTATGAAGCACCCGGAGTATCTTTTGCTCCGCTGGAATCTGACCACCTATATGGTACTGATTAAGGGCGACACCGATCAGATGGAAGGGTATATCCATCGTTGTATCAATGCGGTGCAGAATTGTTACAGCACCTATGACCGGGAGCAGAGATGGCATGTGGCAGTAGCCAGACCGATTTGCCGTTTGAGTGCGCTGCCTGG
Source organism: uncultured Eubacteriales bacterium (assembly GCA_900554625.1). Classification (GTDB taxonomy): domain Bacteria; phylum Bacillota; class Clostridia; order Oscillospirales; family Oscillospiraceae; genus Faecousia. The sequence continues at coordinate 7,887 of USHP01000060.1, forward strand.
CTGCTTTGAGGAAGTATCCCGGCTTTGGGCCTATCGCTATATTCAGCCTCAAACCCATATTTTAACGGCTGAAACAGTTGGCAGGCTCTTGGAACACCGGGAAGTGCAGAGCCTGAATCAGGTGGATGTTTCCAAGTTCAGCCCGTCTATCTTTCAGGGCGTCATGCAAACCGCATCCCAGGAGGAAATCCCCAATTTTGTGGGAGAATTTCTTTTGGGTGTACAGGAAGCAATTGCTTCGGATGCTTTTTGTCAATACCTGATGCTCAGTCTCCGTTTTACGGCAACGGAATATATGCAGTCATTGGGAATTGGTCAGGAAGAGTTTTTGGCAGGATTGACATGCCTGGACATGGTGGGCAGGACTGTGGGAGAACAGGATTTGCGCACTTATTTTATAGAGATTTTGATGCGTGCGGTCAAATTGCGGGATCGCAGTTCCGGCAGCCAGCATAGGGATATGCTTAGTCAGGCAGTGGCATACATTGATGCCCATTTCACAGACGACAGTCTCTCATTGAACCAGGTGGCGAAAGAGGTGGACATCAGTTCCAACTATCTGTCGGCAGTGTTTGGTTGTGTGATATAAAGAAGCAATAGAAGTGTAAAATTTTTTGCCGTTCCCGTCCGGCACTCATAGGCTGCGCCGGACAGGTCGGGCATTATTCGGGCAAGTCCACCTTGCCGACAAAAGAGTAATAGATTTCAATTTCCTGCCTGCGGTTTTTGTTCTCGTCATAGCTGCACTCATGCACTACGATTTTCTCGATAAACTCCCGCAGCAGAGTAGGGGTAAGTTCTTCAAAGCTGGTATGCCGCCGGACA
>USHP01000061.1 GCA_900554625.1 uncultured Eubacteriales bacterium
GAGCCAGGCTGTACAGCAGCCGCCGCAGTACCAGCCCCACACCGCCCAGAGCCAGCAGAATCAGGGCGGCATATCTTACGGGATGTTTCATAAAAAGTCCCTCCAAAGTCCAATTTAGCTGCCTTTCCCCTTAAAAGACAGGGGGAAAGGGAATAATATGGTATTATACCAGTCTATTGTCCCAATTTCCAGCCCTTTGTGAAAAAACTCTTTGGGCAGTATTTGCCCTTGTTTCCCCGGAAAGTTCCGAGTATAATACGATTATTAAACGAAATTGGAGGAAAATCATGGATTCTATCCTTGCACTGTTGCTGCTTGCGGGAAGCTGTGTGTTCTTTTTGCTGCACAGAAGCCTGCTTCGGGGAATTTTCTGCCTGTCGGTGGCGGCTGGCTGTATCGGGGCGCTGGTGGGAAACGCTGCCCTCTGGCAGTGCCTGCTGATCTTCGCCGGAAGCTATGTGCTGCTGGCGGTGGTGGCTCTGGCTTTTCTTTGGACGATCTGCGCGCTTGTTGACCTGGACAAACCCCAGGAGCATGACAGCAAATTCTACCGCAGCGTGATGTACCTGTACATCGAGGCCTTGATTACCCTGGTGCGGGTGAAGCTGGAAACCCGGGGCTTGGAAAATACCCCCAAGGAGGGGCGCTTTTTGGTGGTGTGCAACCATTTCTTCATCGCCGATCCGGGCATTGTGCTGCACTGCTTCCGGAAAAGTCAGCTGGCTTTCCTGACCAAGAAGGAAAACTACGCCATGCCCATCATTAATAAGTTCATGCACAAGATCCTCTGTCAGCCTATTGACCGGGAAAATGACCGTCAGGCACTGAAATCCATCATCAAGTGCATCCGCCTGATTCAGGAGGACGAGGTTTCCGTCTGCGCTTTCCCGGAAGGCTACACCAGCAAAGATGGGTATCTGCACCCCTTCCGCTCCGGGGTGTTCAAAATCGCCCAGAAAACCGGCGTGCCCATTGTGGTGTGTACCATTCAGAACACCCGGCAGATTTTCAAGAACCTGAAAAAGGGCAGGAAAACCGTTGTGCCTTTCCACCTGGTGAAGGTTATCCCGCCGGAAGACCTGGCCGGAAAGACCACCACCCAGATTGGCGACGAGATCTACGAGATGATGATTTCCGATCTGGGAGAAGAATTCCGGTTTCCTCAGGGGTAAGACGGTTTTGCCCCTTGATTTATAGGGGGAAGCTGTGTATAATGGGTAATTAACCGAGAAAAATCCAAACAATTTGGAGGAAATACAATGAAAAACAGCGAAAAGACACTGGACATGATCGTAAACCTGTGCAAGAGCCGCGGCTATATCTACCCCGGTTCTGAAATCTACGGCGGCCTGGCCAACTCCTGGGACTTTGGCCCCCTGGGCGTGGAGTTCAAGAACAACGTCAAGAAGGCCTGGCTGAAGAAATTTGTCCAGGAGTCCGACTATAACGTGGGACTGGACGCCGCCATTCTGATGAACCCCCAGACCTGGGTCACCACCGGTCACGTGGGTTCCTTCTCCGATCCTCTGGTGGACTGCAAGGGCTGCGGCTCCCGGGAGCGGGCGGACAAGCTGATTGAGGCTTCCGAGTCCGGCAAGGGTGTCAATGTGGACGCCATGAGCTTTGAGGAAATGGACGCTTTTATCGCTGCTCATGACGACGTGGTCTGCCCCCAGTGCGGCAAGCACAACTTCACCTCCATCCGGAAATTCAACCTGATGTTCAAGACCCAGATCGGCGTTACCGAGGATACTGCCTCTACCTGCTACCTGCGGCCTGAAACTGCTCAGGGCATTTTCGTAAACTTCGCCAACATCCAGCGTACCACCCGGAAGAAGCTGCCCTTCGGCGTCTGCCAGGTGGGCAAGGCTTTCCGCAACGAGATCACTCCGGGCAACTTCATTTTCCGTACCCGGGAATTTGAGCAGATGGAGTGCGAATTCTTCTGCCAGCCCGGCACCGACCTGGAGTGGTTTGCCTACTGGAAGGACTTCTGCAAGAACTGGCTGCTGTCTCTGGGCATCAAGGAAGAGTCCCTGCGGCTGCGGGATCATGAGCCGGCAGAGCTGGCCTTCTACTCCCGGGCTACCACCGATATCGAGTACCAGTTCCCCTTCGGCAATGGCTGGGGCGAGCTGTGGGGCATTGCTGACCGGACCAATTACGACCTGGGCCGTCACCAGGAAGCCAGCGGCAAGAGCCTGGAGTACTACGACCAGGAGAGGAACGAGCACTACATCCCCTACGTTATCGAGCCTTCTCTGGGCTGCGACCGTGTGGCTCTGGCCTTCCTGTGCGAAGCCTACGACGAAGAAGTGGTGGGCGTGGACAAGAAGGGCAACGAAGATGTCCGCACCGTGCTGCGGCTGCATCCGGCTCTGGCTCCCTTCAAGGCTGCTGTGCTGCCTCTGAGCAAGAAGCTGTCTCCCAAGGCTGAGGAGATCTACCGGGAGCTGCGCAAGGACTTCATGGTGGACTTTGACGACGCCGGTTCCATCGGCAAGCGTTACCGCCGGGAGGACGAAATCGGCACACCTCTGTGCATCACCGTGGACTTCCAGACCGTGGGCGACGACAACACCCCCGCCGACAACTGTGTCACCGTTCGTGACCGTGATACCATGGAGCAGGTCCGGATTCCCATTTCCGAGCTGAAGGCATACGTGGCTGAAAAGTGCCGCTTCTAAGCCAAAATCAGAGAAAGGCAACGCTATGAACATTGCCAAATTGATGATCCCCAAGGTCATGACCGTGACCCTCCACGAAAACAGCACCATCCGGCAGGGCCTGGAAGTGCTGGCCCGGTGCCGCTACACCGCCATTCCGGTACTGGATGACCAGGAGCGGTATGTGGGCAGCGTGTCGGAAGGGGACTTCCTGCAGCACATCCTGCGCATCGGCAGTACGGATCTGAAGCAGCAGGAGGGCTACCGTATCCGGGAGATTCTGCGGCGGGACTTCTGCCCGGCGCTGAACATCCAAGCGGATTTTTCCGTGGTGGTGGAAGCTGCTTTGCGGCAGAACTTCGTGCCGGTGGTGGATGACCGGAATACCCTGTGCGGCATCGTCACCCGGCGCAATCTCATTGCCGCCATGGCTCAGGAGCAAAAAAGCGAATAAAGCGGAAAACCGCCCCGATTCCAAAAGAATCAGGGCGGTTGTGTTTATCTCTGGGGGGGAATGGGGATTTGTACCCCGCCGGGCAGGCACAGGTAATCCGCCTGCTGGAAATCCACAGGCAGATGAGCTTTAAGGTTAACTGTATCCTCGGCACCAAGCGTTTGAAAGTAGAAAATTTTGCTGCCGTCTTTCATCATCATATACATTCTTTCCTCATCTTGCCCTGAGGTGTCCAGAAACACGGCGTTCAGGTCGTCCGTTTGCTCCAGGGGCTGCACCTCCACGGCGATGGTGGTGGGGCGCAGCTGCAGGGACGTCAGGGTAACCTCCTCCGAGCCTTCCAAAATGTCAAACTCGGTTTCTCCGTTGCGGGTGACCAGGGCTTGGGATGTTACCGGTTGGGTCAGCAGTTCCAGGGGATCTGTGTCCCATTCCGACAGATCGATGGAAAATTGCCAATCCCCGCAGGCCAGAACCGTTTCTTCCTGATTTTGCCGCAGCACCATGGCGTCAAAGGTAATCTTGCAGGAATTTCCCGGGCCGAAGGGGGAGGATTCTCCTTCCAGGGCTACCGGCCGCACCTGTAAAATCATATTCAGGACATGCTTGCGCCCCTGGGCATCTTCCGTCATCTGGTAATAGGTGAAGGCTTCTTCATCATTGGCGGTGGAGATGGCTTTCAGATTCCGGAGGGAAAGCTTTGTTTCCGAGTGATAGGGTATCCACGGGGAAACATCCACATCCTCCGGAGCGGTGATCCGCAAGGTAACGTACACCGAATGGTTTTCCGGGATGGTGGACACCAGTTCTGCGGTGTAACCCTCCCAGGTCTGGACGGTTTGGGTTTGGGGAGTGCTGACGGATGCCACAGCCTGGCTGGGGCTGTTGGGCTGGGCGTCGCACCCGGCAAACACCAGGGCGAAGATCAGCACCAGCGCAAACAATGGGACGTATTTTCTCATGGAAAACCTCCTTTTCCGGACAAAAGAAAAACGATTCTTTCCTCATATTATACCATTAAACGAAACTGGAATCAAGAAAAGGCGGTATTTCTTAAGAAAAAGGAAAACAATAGGGGTTATTTTGCAAAAAAACCGCCCCGGGAAAACCGGAGCGGTTAGGATTTGTCATTTTCTCAGACACCCAGCATAGTCTTGGCGAACAGGAAGTACACCAGAAGGCTCAGGGCGTCCACGATGGTGGTAATGAAGGGACTGGCCATCACCGCCGGGTCAAAGCCCAGCTTCTTGGCAAGCAGGGGCAGGGTGCAGCCGACGAACTTGGCAATAATGACGGTGACGCACAGGGTCAGGCTGACCACGGCGTTCACCAGCAGACTGATGCTGGTATTGCCCATCAGCAGCCGGTCCACCAGCAGAATCTTGGCAAAGCACACGGCGGACAATGCGATGCCGCACATGATGGCGGTGCGGAATTCCTTCCACATGACCTTGAACAGATCCGTGAATTTCAGCTCGTCCAGACTCAAAGCACGGATGACCGTGACGGAGGACTGGGAACCGCAGTTACCGCCGGTGTCCATCAGCATGGGGATGAAGGCGGTCAGGGCAGGCAGCAGGCTCAGGGCGTCCTCAAAGGAGGTGATGATCATGCCGGTAAAGGTAGCCGACACCATCAGCAGCATCAGCCAGGGAATCCGGTGCTTAAACAGGTCCACAGGGGTGCTCTTCAGGTAGCTCTTTTCCGAAGGGGTCATAGCGGCCATGATTTCCATGTCCTCGGTGGCCTCTTCTTCCATAACGTCCATGGCGTCGTCGAAGGTGACGATACCTACCATCCGGTTTTCTCCGTCCACCACCGGCAGGGCCAGGAAGTTATATTTGTTGAACATGATGGCAACTTCTTCCTGGTCGGTCTGGGTGGTGACGTAGATCAGGTTGGTCTGCATAATGTCCTGGATTTTGATTTCGTCATCCTCTGCCAGCAGCAGATCCTTGACCGTAACCAGACCAAGCAGTGTCCGGTCGGTGCCGATGACGTAGCAGGTATAGATGGTTTCCTTGTCCACACCCTGGCGGCGAATCCGCAGAATGGCCTCCTCCACCGTCATATTGGGCCGCAGGGAAACGTATTCCGTGGTCATAATGGAACCGGCGGAATTTTCCGGATAGCGCAGAATCTGGTTGATGGAGCTGCGCATTTCCGGGTCGGCGTGCTTCAGGATACGCTTGACCACGTTGGCGGGCATTTCCTCCACCAGGTCGGCGGCGTCGTCCACATACAGCTCATCCAGCACTTCCTTCAGCTCGTTGTCGGAGAAGCCCCGGATCAGAAGCTCCTGGGCATCCGGCTCCATTTCCACGAAGGTCTCCGCCGCCAGCTCCTTGGGCAGCAGACGAAACAGCAGCGGAATCTGCTTTTCGTCCAGTCCATCAAAAATCCCCGCGATATCCGTGGGATTCATGGTCACCAAGATATCACGCAGGGTGGAATACTTCTTTTCTTCCAGCATTGCCAGAAGGGTTTTTTCTACAATTTCAAAACGTTCAGCCATGATTATCCTCCTTTTTCTTCTTATTAAAAGGGGCAATCACACACGAACCGAAAAGGCTTACATGCCCACCAAGGCGGGCATTCGTCTACTTCGGCCGGGTATATTGCCGCTGCTGCCAGCATCCATGGTGGTTCCTCCTTTTCTTATTGGCATAGCCGAAAATATTGTACCCAAAAGTAAGGGAAATGTCAACGGGGGCCGAGGGAGTTTCCTTGGGTAAATTGTTTGTAAAGTGTCCGGCGGCGCATTGACACTCCGGCGGGGATATGGTATGCTGAAGCCATCGAAGAAAAGGGTAGGTGCGCTTTATGACACGCTGGCAGGAAACCGTAAGCGACAGATGCGGGCGTGCTGCCTTTTTTGTATGTTCAGATTCTTTCCCGGCGGGACTCACACCCGCCGGGCTTTTTCCGTTGCATTTCCAAAGGCGGCGGATTGAAACGCCGCCGGAACAGGAAAATAGGACGGCTGAGGAGGGATATTTATGATTCGAGGGGCCACGGAAGCGGATTTGCCCAGAATGCTGGAGATTTACGCTCCTTATATTCTGCACACTACCGTGTCTTTTGAATACACCGTACCCACAGCGGAGGAATTTTTGGAGCGGTTTCGAGGGATCACCGCCCAGTTTCCCTGGCTGGTGTGGCAGGATGAGCAGGGCACTGTCCAGGGTTACGCCTATGCCAGCCCGCCCTTTTCCCGGGCGGCCTACCGCTGGTGCGCCGAGCCGTCCATTTATCTTGCACCTCAGGCCCGGGGAAAGGGAATCGGGGCAGAGCTGTACCGGGTGCTGGAGGACATTCTGCGCCGCCAGGGCTACCGGGTTCTGTATGCGCTGATTGCTTCGGAAAATACCGATTCTTTGCATTTTCATGCAAAAATGGGGTACCATTTTGTGATGGAACTGCCCCGATGCGGCTACAAATTTGACCATTGGATCGGCCTTATTTGGATGGAAAAACGGTCGAAAATTGTTGAAAATCCCAACAACGATCCAAAGCCCTGGAGGAATGTTGTGCAAAATACAAAAATCTTAAGTGATATTTTAGACAATTTGTCCCTTTTCTAATTTACAAAAATATGATATCGTATGAACGTGGAGAAATGTGCCTCCTGTGACCATTTTCCGTTCTTGATACAAGAGCATCCAACAATTCATATAAGGAGCTGTGACCATGTATTTTCAGAAAAAACGTGTAATCGCTATGCTGCTGGCCGGCGGCCAGGGCAGCCGTCTGAAGGTTCTGACGGAAAAAACCGCCAAGCCTGCCGTCCCTTTCGGCGGTAAGTACCGCATCATTGACTTCCCCCTGAGCAACTGCGTAAACTCCGGCATCGATACCGTGGGTATCCTGACCCAGTATCAGCCTTTGGAACTGAATGAGTACATCGGCAACGGCCAGCCCTGGGGTCTGAACAAAACCCACAGCTGCGCCCAGGTTCTGCCTCCCTACGAACGCCATGACAAGAAGTCCGGCTGGTACAAGGGCACCGCCAACGCCATTTACCAGAACATTGACTTTGTAGACCGCTTTGACCCGGACTATGTGGTGGTGCTCTCCGGCGACCACATCTATAAGATGGACTACGCCGCCATGATCCGCTACCACGAGGCCAACAACGCCTCCTGCACCATCGCTGTGCGCAATGTGCCTCTGGAAGAGGCTTCCCGTTTCGGTATCCTGAATACCAATCCTGACAACTCCATTTATGAATTTGAAGAAAAGCCCCCTGTACCCAAGTCCACCAACGCCTCCATGGGCATCTACTGCTTCAACTGGAGCGTGCTGCGCAAGGCTCTGGTAGAGGATGAGGAAGATGCCAAGTCCTCCAATGACTTCGGCAAGAACATCATCCCCAAGCTCCTGGCGGAAGGTCACAAGATGATGGCTTACCCCTTCGACGGCTACTGGAAGGACGTGGGCACCATCGATTCTCTGTGGGAAGCCAACATGGAACTGCTGGGCAAGGAGCCTGCCTTCGACCTGCGCGGCGACGAGCGCAACAAGATCTACGCCCGGAACTCTGCTCTGCCTTCTTCCTACATTGATGAAAGCGCAAAGATTGTCAACGCCTTCGTGGCGGAGGGCAGCGAGGTCTACGGCACCGTGAAGCACTCCATCATTTCCATCGGCTGCACCATCGGCGAAGGCTCCCTGGTGGAGGATTCCGTAGTAATGCCCGGTGTGGTGATTGAAGCCGGCGCCATTGTCCGCAATGCCATCCTGGGTGAAAACTCCAAGGTCTGCAAGAACGCAGTGGTAGGCGGCGCCTTCGGCCCCAAGGACAAGAGAAAAATCAGCGTTACATCCAAGGGCGCTGTGGTAGAAGCCAACACCGTGCTGCTGCCCGGTGAGATGCTGTAAGAGGAGGATTCCGCGATGAACGTAATGGGTATCATTTTTACCAACGATGCTAGCCTGGGTGAGCTGACCGACAAGCGCACCATGGCTTCTCTGCCCTTCGGCGGCCGCTACCGCCAGGTGGACTTTGCTCTGTCCAACTTGAGCTGCGCCGGTGTGCGCCATGTGGGTGTCATTTCCCGGCACAATTACCAGTCCCTGATGAACCACATCGGCGACGGCGAAGAGTGGGGCCTGGAGCTGGAAGAGGGCGGTCTGGAATTCCTGACTCCCTACGCCATGTCCGTCACCCATACATACCGGGGCAAGCTGGAATCCCTGGCCCATGCCATGGACTTCCTGGAATACGGCGCTGACGATGAGCTGGTGGTGATGATCGACTCCGCGGTTCTGTCCAATATTGACCTGAACAAGGTCCTGGCTGCCCATGTCCAGAGCGGCAAGGATATCACCGTGGTGACCAAGGCCGGCGTGTGCAACGGCGAGAAGATCATCGACCTGGCTCTGAAGATGGAAAACGGAGAAGTCACCGACATGGTGGTTGACTACGCTGCCGGTGAGGACTACCTGGCTTCCATGGATATGTTCGTGCTGAACAAGAAGTGGATGATCCAGCAGGTCAAGGAAGTCATTGCCCGGGACAAGTTCCACATGGACCGGGACCTGGTGC
>USHP01000062.1 GCA_900554625.1 uncultured Eubacteriales bacterium
CTTTCAGCCGGTTCAGGCCGATGACCCGGTCAAATTCCGCCAGCACGCCGTCCAAATCCCCTACAATGTCATACCCGCCGTCATAAACATGGCAGGTATCCAGGCATACGCCCATATCGCAGTTTCCCACCGCATCGAGAATCATGCGGATTTCCTCAAACCGGCCGCCGATTTCGCTGCCCTTTCCTGCCATGGTTTCCAGCAGCACCGTAACCGGGTAGTCATGGCTTAGTGCCTTTTTCAGCGCCTGGGCGATGTAGTCAATTCCTGCCTCCACACCCTGGCCCACATGGCTGCCGGGATGAAAATTGTAGAAATTCCCAGGCAGTGCCGCCATCCGGCGCAGGTCATCTTCCAGAATATCCGCCGCAAAGGAGCGAGCTTCCGGGTCGGCGGTGCACAGATTCATGGTATACGCGCCATGGGCAACCAGTTTTCCAAAGTTACGTTCTTCCAAAAGATGCACCGCTTTTGCCGCATCCTGAGAATCTTCCTGTTTTGCCTTGCTGCCCCGGGGGTTGCGGGTAAAGAAAGCAAAGGTATTGGCCCCGATGGACAGCGCCGTATTGACCATGGCGGCATTGCCCTTTCCGGCGGACAAGTGACATCCAAAATACATAAAAACGCCCCCTCCTTTTTGGACAGTATAGCACATTCCCCGGCAAAATGCAAATTTCCCTCTTTCAGGGAGGGGGTGCTTGTGCTATAATGGGCCAAAATGAAAAAAGGAGGGATTTTCGTGCCCAAGTCCGACAATCAGAAGCTGAAGATCTTCTACATTTTGGACTATTTACAAAGAAACTCCCACCAGGATCACCCGGTGAGAGCGGCGCAGCTGCTTGCCATGCTGGAACAGCAGCACAATATTGTCTGCGACCGCAAAACCGTCTACTCCGACATTGCGGCGCTGCAGGACTACGGCGTGGACATTGTCTCCATCCCCGGCAAAAACGGGGGATACTATATTGCCTCCCGGAATTTCGAGCTGCCGGAGCTGAAGCTGCTGATTGACGCCGTTCAATCCAGCCGTTTCCTGACTGAGAAAAAATCCCGGGAGCTGATTGAGAAGCTGTGCAGCCAGTGCAGCGTCTACGATGCCCGGCTGATGCGCCGGGATGTGCTGGTCAGCGGGCGGGTCAAGAGCATGAATGAAACCATCTACTATAACGTAGATGCCATTCAGGACGCCATTGCGGAAAATCAGCAGATCTCCTTCCGCTATTTTGACTACGGCCTGGACGGCAGCCGGTGCTACCGGGATCGGGATTACCAGGCCAGTCCCTACGGTCTGTGCCAGGACAACGAAAATTGCTACCTGCTGGCCCATTCTCCCCGCCACGGCGTAACCTCCTACCGGGTAGACCGGATGAGCCATATCAAGCGACTGGATCTGACCCGGACCCCTTGTCCGGAGCTGACCGGGAAAGCCCTGGTTGAGCACGCCAACCGGCTGTTTCAGATGTATTCCGGCGAAATGGCCACGGTGAAGCTGCGCTTCCACCGCAGCCTCATTAACGTGGTCATTGACCGGTTCGGCCGGGACATTCTGCTGATCCCCGACGGGGAGGAACACTTCGTCTTTACCGTGGATGTGGCAGTATCGCCCATCTTTTTAAGCTGGGTCATTGGCTTCGGTGCCAAGGCAAAGATTCTCCATCCCCAGTCCGTGGTGCAAAAATGCCAGGATCTGTGCCGGGAGGCACTGGCTCAGTACTAGACCAGAGTGAAGGAGCCAAACACATCGCTCCAGACAATCTGGCTGGTTTTGGTGGTATCCGCATCCCGCAGAGCCGACATGCAGTAGTGGTAATTCCCGTCGTCGAGAATCACTGCCCGGCCCAGGCGGTCCCCTTCTTCTCCGGCGCTGGCCCAGACGAAATCGTAGCGGGTCACGTCGTCCCACTGGGTCTCCATAATGGTCACATTGTCCCGGCTGTAGCCGCTGATGGCTTGGATGGTGGCATCCAGGTCCCCGGCGGAGAGGGTCTCAATCACGATTTCGTACTCTTCACTGACGTACATCTGCTGGGCATCGCTGTCCAGCACCGGTGCCAGAGCGTCATCCGGCAGCCGCACCGAAATTTCCCGGGGCTGAGCCATCACCGACTGGAGCAGTTCGTCGGCCACGGTTTCAAAGGTCATTTCCTGGCTGCACCCAATAAGTCCCAGGCACAGCGCCCCAACCATTGTCAAAATCCAGAATTTTTTCACTGTAATCCCTCCTGAAAGGAAATCCCCATGACAAAGCTTATCCTGCTTTACCTGCTTATAATCAATGCAATTGGTTTTGCGCTTATGCTTGTGGACAAGCACAAAGCCCGGAAAAATCTCTGGCGGATTCCGGAAGCCACCCTGATGACCGCCGCCGCCCTGGGCGGAAGCATCGGGTGCCTGCTCGGCATGTACACCGTCCGCCACAAAACCCGGCACCTGAAATTCACCCTGGGCATCCCCCTGATTCTGGCGGCGCAAGTTGCCCTTGCCCTGTTTCTTCTTCTAAAATAAAAACCGCCCCTCGGAAATTTCCGAGGGGCATTTTGTTCAGGCGAAGAGCAAGGCCACCATATTCACCAGCATGAAAATTGCCAGCACAAGGAATCCGCAGTTGAGGAAGAACCACTTCAGGCACCGGCCATCCATGGCCTCCGCCTCCCGATAGGCTCGAATTTCCCGTCTGCGGCTGATTAAGATTACCAGGGAAACCAGGGCAAATCCGCCAAAAATCAACAGATTCACGGCACTCTGGGCAAGCACCGGCCAGTTCTTGGTCAGCCGGGTCAGAAGGTCTGCCAGCACCAGGTTATTGAACAGGTGCAGCGCCATGGACCAGAGGATGGAATACTCCACCGCCATATACCCCAGCACCAACCCCATCAGGAAGGCGTAGGGCGTTTGCAGCAGGTTGCCGTGGAACAGACCAAACAGCAGCGCCGAGCCAAAAATGGCGAAGCGCTTTCCATAGGGCTGCAAGCTGCGCAGCACCAGTCCCCGGAAGAGAATTTCCTCAGAAAACGGGGCCAGGAAAGCGGCATACAGGAACATGCTGAAACTCCCGGTATCGCCGGACACGGTTTCCAGCTGCTGCATCAGCGAGATGCCGAATGGATTGAGCAGGCTTTCCAGCAGGGTAATCCACAGACTATTGACCATCTGGGAGCCGATACACAGACTCATCAGGCAGAAGAAGATTCCGGCGGACATGGGTTTCTCCTTCCGAAATACCTCCTGATTCCAATAATCCCTATCTTTCCAGGCCAGCAAGATAACCCCGGCCACGGCGATGGAGAGAATATAGCCCCAGGCATTGTCCATCAGGCTGCTGAGGTCCAGTTGAGAAACTTCTCCATGCAGCATGGCGGCAATGCTCTGGCTCGCGGCCTCCAACCCGATACTCACTGACACCAGCACATTCATCAGCACGTTATAGCCTACCAGAATCCAGCAGATGGCAGAAAATTGGCGGCGCAAAAACTTATTGATTTTCTTTTCTTCCATAGGTTTCTCCCAAAATCGCTTCGGCGGTGACAATACCGTCAATGGCTGCGGACATGATGCCTCCGGCGTAACCGGCTCCCTCTCCGGTGGGGTACAAGCCCCGGATGGCCGACTGGCGGCTTTCGTCCCGGACAATCCGCACCGGCGAAGAACTGCGGGTTTCCGGCGCAGTCAGCACTGCATCCGGGTTGGAAAACCCGGAAAGTTTCTGATTCAGCCGGGGCAGCGCCTGGGCAAGAGAATCCGTAATCAGACCGGGCAGGACTTGGTGCAGGTCGCACCAGGCAACCCCTGGCCGGTAGGTCGGCTGTACGCTGCCCGGGCCGGTGCTGGCCACTCCCGCCAGGAAGTCACCTACCTTCTGAGCCGGTGCTCGGTAGCTGCCGGTGAGGTTGTAGGCTGCTTCCTCAATCTCCCGCTGCCACTGCATACCTCCAAGGGGGCCTTGGTAGGGGAACTGGGCAGGATTCACCGTCACCAGCAGGGCGGCGTTGGCGTTTTCCCCATCCCGGTCGGCATAGCTCATGCCATTGGTGACCACCCGGCCTTCTTCGCTGGCTGCCGCCACCACATAACCGCCGGGGCACATGCAGAAGGTGTAAACCGTTCCCTCCTCCAGGTGCTCTGCCAGCTTGTAGTCTGCCGGAGGCAGGGCAGGATTTTCCTGGCCGTACTGGGCAAGGTCAATGCTGCGCTGGGGATGCTCAATCCGCACGCCCATGGCAAAGGGCTTGGGCTCCATAGGCACGCCCTTCTCCTGCAGCATCTGGAAGGTATCCCGGGCGCTGTGGCCGATGGCCAGCACGGCGCTGTCGCAGGGAATCACCGTTCCGCCTGCCAGCTCTACGCCGGTGAGCTGATTGTTTTCCGTCCGCAGGCCGGTGGCCTGGGTCCGGAACCGGACTTCACCACCCAGCTGCTCAATCCGCCGCCGCAGATTCTGCACCACCGTCAGCAGCACGTCGGTGCCCACATGGGGCTTGGCATCGTAGAGGATGTCTTCTCTGGCACCGGCTTTTACAAATTGCTCCAGAATCCAGCCGATTCTGGGGTTATTGACTCCGGTGTTCAGCTTACCGTCGGAAAAGGTTCCGGCACCGCCTTCGCCAAACTGGACATTGCTCCGGGGGTCCAGCTCTCCCGTTTCGAAGAAATGCTCCACCGCCTTATGCCGTGAAAGGGCATCCTCGCCCCGTTCCAGCACCAGGGGCTTCCACCCTGCCATACTGAGGATCAAAGCGGCAAACATGCCCGCCGGGCCAAAACCGATGACCACCGGCCGCTTTTCCGGCGGGGTGGAGGGTTTCGGGGGCGCATAGTAGGAAACCGGTGCAAGGCTTGCTTTCTTGCAGCCGGACTGGCGGAGGATTTTCTTCTCGTTTCCCTCCACCGCCACGTCGATGGTATAGATGATTTTGACCTCCGGCTTCTTCCGGGCGTCCACGCTGCGGCGGACAATCCGAAACTGCCGGATTTTGGAATTGGAAATGTGCAGCATCTGGGCTGCTTCAAACTGGAGCTGGTGGGCATTGTGCTCCGGGGGCAGGGAAATATCCCGCAATCGTATCATAGCATGCTCCTTCCGGCATGGGCTCCTGCCAGGCGGCCGGAACTCCATGCCCATTGCAAATTGTAGCCGCCGCAGTCTCCGTCGATGTCCAGCACCTCGCCGCAGGCGTAGAGACCGGGCACCAAAAGGCTTTCCATGGTGGTTTCGTCAAATTCTGAGGTCAGAATCCCTCCTGCGGTAACCTGGGCACAGTCCATGCCCATGGGCTCCGTCAGCTCCACCTCGAATTCCTTAACCGCAGCGGCGGCCTGGGACAGTTCGTAGTCTGACAGCTGAGAAATGGGGCAGTTGGGGGAGATTCCCACCGCCTGGGTCAGCACCCGGCCCAGCCGGTTGTGAAGGATGCCCGTCAGCAATTCTGATGCCGGCAAAGCGGTGGTTTTTCTTCTCAAAAGTTCTTCTTTCAGGGTTTCTTCCGGAATTTCCGGCAGGAAGTCCAGGCGGCACAGCCAGTCCCCCTTCCCCTGACACACATCCCGGGAGATTTCAAAAATCACCGGGCCGGACAGGCCGTAGTCCGTAAACTGCAGTTCTCCGCTGCTCTCCCGGAACAGCTGACCGTCCCGGAAAATGGCGGCGTGGCAGTTGGCCCGGACGCCTTTCAGTCCGGCGATGCCGCCCCAGCCGGTTTTCAGCTGCACCAGAGTAGGCCGCAGCTTGGTACACCGGTGGCCCAGGGAGCGCAGCAGCTGGTAGCCGGACATGGTGCCGCCCAGCTTGGTCCCTGCCAGGCCGCCGCAGGCGACAATCAGCTTCTGGCACTCCAGCGTCTCGCCGCCAAATTCCAGACGGAAGCCATCTGGCACCTTTCGCACCTTATCCACGGTTACCCCCAGCTTTACCTGAATATTCGGCTTTTCCAGGGCAAAGCGCAGCACATCCACCACGGAATTGGCCTGGTCGGAATAGGGATACACTCGACCGGAATCTTCCGCCACGGTAAACAGCCCCAGCTGACGGAACCATTCCAGAGTCTTTTCCGGAGGGAAGGCTTCCAGTGCATACCGGGCAAAGGCGGGATTGTCCCCATGGTATCCTCCTTGCCCGGCATGGAGATTGCTTAAGTTGCAGCGGCCGTTGCCTGTTGCCTGGAGCTTCCGCCCCACCCGGGCCTGGCGTTCCAGCAGGATCACCTGGGCCTGGGGATTTTCCGCCGCAGCCAGAGCCGCCACCATTCCCGATGCGCCGCCGCCAATAATTCCGATGGTCATAGTCCTCTCCTTCCGCGAATCCGGTGAATTTTTCCCCATTATACCCGATAAATCCCCCTCACACAAGAAAAACTTCTTTTCACCGGGAAAAAGATGTGGTATAATGCCCTCGGTGATACCATGGATCGAAAAAATATCGAAAAAATTGCCCATACCAGCGAGGATAAGCTGCTGCTTGCCAAGCTGTGGGACAAAATCACTGCCGGAATGCAGAAAAACATCCCCGCAAGTACCTGTTTTCTCTCTCCCCGGGAGCTGGAAATGGCAAAATACCTCTTTGGGGAAGCGGAAGGACTGTATTTCTTCGGAGGTTACCCGGAAGCGGAGCGGAAAATGCTGGTGTATCTGCCGGAATACCTGGAAGAAAGCGCCCTGATGGACGAGGACAGTCCTTGCGTGTGCCTGCACGCTGACTTTTATCAAGGGGACACCCCCACCCACCGGGATTTTCTGGGTGCGCTGATGGGTGCCGGAATCGGGCGGGAAACCGTAGGCGATATCTGCGTGGGTAAGGGTGCGTGCGATTTTTTCGTTACCGCGGACATTGCTCCCTATATCTTGCAGAATTTCACCTCCGCCGGACGGGTAAAGCTGCATCTTTCCCGAATTGCCCTGGAAAACGCTCAGATTCCGGAGCCGGAAATTCGGGAAATCCGAGACACGCTGGCATCGCTGCGACTGGACAGTGTGATCTCCTCCGGTTTTCGGATGGGCCGGAGTCTGGCAGCTGCCCACATTCAGGCGGGGAAAGCTGCCGTGGATGGGCTGCCCTGTGAAAAACCGGACAAACTGATTGTGGAAGGTCAGAAAATCTCCCTCCGGGGCTTTGGAAAGCTGAAGCTTGCCAGTGTGGGCGGGAAAACCAAAAAAGATCGAATTTCGGTGGTCATCCACCGCTATGTGTGAGGAATTGTATATGAAAATGGATGAAGTCATCGCCCGGATCAACGTCCTGGCAAAAAAAGCAAAAACCGCAGAAGGCTTAACTGCCGAGGAGCTTGCCGAACGGGACAAGCTCAGAAGAATCTATATTGACTCCGTCAAAGCCAATCTGGTAGGTCAGCTGGAAAACACCTACATCATCGGCACCGACGGCGTA
Organism: uncultured Eubacteriales bacterium; assembly: GCA_900554625.1. Classification (GTDB taxonomy): domain Bacteria; phylum Bacillota; class Clostridia; order Oscillospirales; family Oscillospiraceae; genus Faecousia. The sequence goes on from USHP01000062.1 coordinate 7,376, forward strand.
AAGCGGAAGGTTCAGCACAAATAATGTTTCCCCGGGTTGCCCGAATGGCGGCAACCCGGGGCCTTCTTTTGCCTGAGGGCAAAGGGGGTGAAAAAATGAAACAAATGCTTTGTACCCTGGTGGGAATTCTGGGCAGCAGCATCTGCGCAGCCTTCGGCGGCTGGGATGCGGCCCTGTCGGCGCTGATTGTATGCATCAGCATTGATTACATCAGCGGCTCGCTGGTGGCGTTGGTGTTCCATAAAAGCACCAAGTCCGAAACTGGCGCATATAATTCTTCCTACGGCTTTCAGGGTCTGTGCCGGAAGGGGCTGATGCTGCTGTTTGTGGTAGTCGCGGTGCAGGTAGACCGTCTGGGCGGCACGGATTTTGTCCGGGATGCGGTATGCATCGGCTTTTGCAGCAACGAGGTGCTGTCCATTATGGAAAATCTGGGCCACGCCGGCGTCCCCATGCCGGAGGTAATTAAAAAGGCCCTGGAACAGCTTCAGAAACAATAAGAGCCCTTTCAGCCAGCGTGCGCATAAACTGCGCACGCTTTTTTTGCTTCCCTTTCGGCAAAAAATCTGCTATAATGAAGGAAAATGGTTCTCAGGAGGTAGAATATGGATTTTCTGCCCATAAATAAGCAAGAAATGTTGGATCGGGGCTGGCAGCAGTGCGACTTTGTCTATGTGATCGGCGACGCTTACGTTGACCACCCCTCCTTTGGTCACGCCATCATCAGCCGGGTTCTGGAAAGCCACGGCTATTCTGTCGGCATCATCTCCCAGCCGGATTGGAAAAATCCCCAGTCCATCCAGGTCTTTGGCCGGCCCCGGCTGGGTTTTCTGGTCACCGGCGGCAACATGGATTCCATGGTCAACCACTACTCCGTCACCAAGCACCGGCGCAAAACCGACGCCTTTACCCCTGGCGGGGTTATGGGCAAGCGGCCGGACTACGCAACCATCGTCTACTGCAACCTGATCCGTCAGAGTTATAAGGATGTGCCCATCCTCATCGGCGGCATCGAGGCCAGTCTGCGGCGGCTGGGGCACTACGACTACTGGTCAGAGAGTATGAAGCGCTCCATTCTGCTGGACAGTCAGGCAGACCTGCTGATGTACGGCATGGGTGAAAAAAGCATCGTCGAGATTGCCGACGCTCTGAACTCGGGCCTGGATGTGAAGGACATTACCTACATTGACGGCACGGCCGTCAATGTAGGTAATGTCCTTCACATC
>USHP01000063.1 GCA_900554625.1 uncultured Eubacteriales bacterium
GGGCCGGATGTGGCAGCGGGCGCTGACATTTCTATTGTTGCGCTGCCCATTATCCGGGGCCGGACGCCGTCGGTTGTAAAGCGTGTATTTACCTGCTGTACCCCCGGTGAATCGGTAGCCTGTGTGGTTACCCAGGCCGGGGTGGCACTGAATCCGAAGCATAAGCACTACGCCATGCTCAAAGAGGATCTGGAAAAAACCAATCTGAAACTTGTTTCCATCCAGGAACTTCAGTCCCTGGCAGAATCCTTGACCGGCATTCCCAAACCCATTCCCACCACTGATCGGGTGGTGGCCGTTGTGGAATATCGGGACGGCAGCGTAGTGGATGTCATCCGGCAGATCAAAACAGAATCCTGAAGAAAGCAAAATAAGCCGCCATCTCCCAAATGCAGCACGGAGATGGCGGCTGTATTATTTTGAATGTCGGGTCAGCTTCTATGGGTTTCTCTCCACTCCAGAATTGCCCTGTACAGGGTAAGCACCCGGTCAGCAGAAATATTGCTCTGGATGTTATGCACCTGGTTAAAGACAAACCCACCACCGGGTGAGAAGATTTCCGCCATTTTGTAAACTTCCTTTCGGATCTCTTCCGGCGTAGCAAAGGTGAGGGTTTTCTGAGTACTGCAGCCGCCTCCCCAGAAGGTGATGTCTTTGCCGAATTCTCTTTTCAGAGCAGCCGGGTCCATATTCGCAGCATCCGTCTGAACCGGATTCAGGGCATCCACACCGGCATCAATCAGGTCGGGGATCAGGTCAAAGATACCGCCGCAGGAGTGCAGCAAAATGGACACGCCGGGAGCCTTTTTGTGGATATACTCGAAAATACGACTATGGAAGGGCTTGAATATGTCTTGATACACCTTTGGCGCAATCAGCGGGCCTGTCTGCATGCCCAGATCATCGTTGCACTGAATCACCTGGACATACGGCCCCACCGCATCCAGATAATCATCCAGAAATTGCAGATACGCATCCGTCAGGATTTCCAGATATCTGCAAACAAGTTCCGGCTCGGTGTAGATGCGCACTAAGAATTCTTCGTATCCCCAGTCCTTGATTCCCCGCTCGAAGATGCTGATGCCGGAAGAGGCCACAAGGGCTTTGTCTGTGGTGGTGAAAAGATGCTTGGCGCGCTCTGCCAAATCCTGTTTTTCCTAGGCTGTCATTTTGGGCAATGGAAACGCTGGCAGTTCGTCCTCTACCTGGGCTAAAGGATGAAAACAATCGTCAAAATACATCCCGCCGGAGGGTCGTTTGAGAATGAGAATGCCATTGGCATAAAGATATTCCGACCCGTCAGCGGCTTTTTGGGGAGAATATCCCTCCGGCAGCATGTAAATCTTGCCGTCTGCCATGACCACCTCTTTGTACCGGTCAATGGGAATCCCCGAGGGGGCCTGCCGGTAAAGGGGCAGGCAGTCACTTCCCAGCAGCTCCAATACCTTGGAACTGGGCTGGGCCAGGCACTGCTTGAAATCAAAAAGATAGATTGGTTCCTCCAATCCCAGATATTCCGTCAGAGCCCGGTAGGCATATGCGTTGATGCCGGTTGAGCGGGTGGAAGCAAAATCAATGGGTAGTAAATCCGGCTGACGATGATGCAGTGCATCCACAACCCGCTGTCTGCTGGTGCTGCTCATAAGAATCCATCTCCTTCATGTACATATTTGTACATATTGTTTGCTTGTATTATAGTATAAGCCCAGCCCTGTGTCAACACAGATTTTTTCAAATATTACTGGAATTTTCCATAGATATAACCTTGAAAACCGATGATTGCAGCAGTATATTATAAGTACATCAGATATATATATATAATGTACTTATATAAACAATGGAGGAACGTATGTACCGTGAAGGTGAACCAATTTATCAGCAGGTTGCTCAAATCATCCGCAGCAACATTGAATCCGGGAAATGGCCCGTGCATACCAAACTGCCGGATGAAATCGTCCTGTCCCAGCAGCTGGGAATCAGCCGGGGAACGCTTCGCCGGGCGCTGAAAGACCTGATTGACCAAGGCGTTCTCACCCAGATCCGGGGACGGGGAACATTTGTGGTATCCAATACCCTGGAGCAGCATCTGTCCAGCAAGCTGATTTCTTTTGCCGAGTCCATGAAGCAGCAGGGCTTGCGCTACAAAACCGTTGTGCTGAAGCAGGAAATTGCCGCTGCGGATATGAAAGTCGCAGCCTATCTGGAACTTGAGAAAAATGAGCAGGTCAGTATCATCGAGCGGGTACGGCTTGTCCAGAATAACCCGGTGATCTACCTGCGCAATATCATTCCGGAAAAAGTCTGCCCCGGATTTGCGGAAAATGATTTTGAAAATCAGGATATTTTCTCTTTGCTGGAACGAAAATATGGCCAGAAAATCCAGTGGGGCCGAAGATATTTCAAAGCCGTTCCCGCCTGGGGGGAGGTTTCCCAGAATCTGGGCCTGGCGCCGGGAACACCTGTACTCTACCTGGAGCAGATCATCTACGACGCAAAGTCCCGTCCCCTGGAGTGTTCCAGTGTATGGATCAATTCCGAGCGGTTTGATATTGTATCTATTTTGGAACGATAACCCATGCGCAGCATGCAGACAAGGAGTGTCAACATGAGAAAATCAGCTTACGCCGATGATATGGTTTATGTGGAGGCATTTCGTTATATTTATCGGGTGCGCCACCGCATCATGGAAGGAGATTGTCAGTATGACCATGGTCCCCGGGAAGTTTCCTCTCCCCCGATTTATGCCGGACGCTATCCTGTAACCAACAGACAGTTTTTCCAGTTTCTCCAGGAAAGCGGATATCATCCTGAGGACACAACCAATTTTCTGCGGCACTGGGAACAGGGACGCTGCCCGGAAGAACTTTTGGATTGTCCGGTGGTGTGGGTGAGCCAGAAGGACGCAAACGCCTTCGCCAGCTACTATGGCATGCGGCTTCCTTATGACTGGGAATGGCAGTACCTGGCCGGAGGACCCAAAAAGCTGGCATACCCCTGGGGAAATGAATTTGACAAAACCCGCTGCGCCACGGAAACGCTCAGCCGGGTAGATGCATTCCCGGAGGGCGAAAGTCCCTGTGGGTGCCTGGATCTGTGCGGCAATGCCTGGGAATTGGTTGCCGATGTCATCGATGACGGGGATCATGTGTTTACCTTTCTCCGGGGCGGCAGCTGGTACAAAGCCCCCCACTTCTGGCATGCAGAGGGCGGCCCCCACCGCAATGATTATCATCTGAAAATGCCGCTGCTCAATGAAGGAATCAATCGAAATGAAACCGTTGGTTTTCGCTGTGTGAGGGATCTTGTATGATTGAAAAAGAAGGCCAGGTACTTGTCCTTGAAAACCGGGCAATCCGCATGAAAGTCCGTCTGGATGACGGAATCCATTGTGAAACCCTTACCCATCTGGCACAGGGTACGGCAGTGCATTACGGCCCGGAAACCGGGGAATTTTTCCGTTTTTCCACCCGCCGTGGAAGGGTTGACCACTTTTGTGTGGAGCGTGTCGATATTCTTCAGGACGAGACAGAGCAGCTGGTTTCCGTCTATGCCTCCTGCGAAGAACAGTCCCTGCATGTGCGTCTTTCCCTGATTCTGGGGGAAAATGACGCTGTGCACATTCTGCTGCAGAGCGCTTCCGACCGGGAGTGTCCGGAAGAACTGTGGGTATGCTGTCCGTTCCTGGCAAATCTGACTTTGCCCGACCCGAAGGAACGCAGATATTTCCCCAACAACCCCCTGTTCCGTGCCCATCCGCTTTTTACCTTCCCCTATGTTCTCACCGATCACAATGACCGGTATGGATTTTCCGTTGCCTTCCCTACCCTATCGGAAATTGCCCCTGCGGTTCAAAACCGGAATGTGGATCTGAAGAAGATTTCCAGCAGAAAAGAGCTGGAAAATCATCGCATGCCATTGCGTCTGGGTCATGTTCTCAGCGATACCTTTGAGCTGGAAATTTCCGCACTGGAGGAAGGCTGGCGGGAGGCTTTCGCCCAGTACCGCCGGCAGCAGCGGAGCCGGTTTGATTTATGCGAGTACAGCCGCCCGGATCTGCAGTGGATGCGGCATACAGTTTTGCATCACTTCACCTATCTGTACTCCAAAGAAAGCTGGGACGAAAAAAACGAACAGGTTGCTATGGACAAGCTGCTGAAAGACGGGGAAGCATTCGGCGGATACGATACCCTGACCCTTTGGCATCAGTATCCCAGACTGGGTGTAGACAGCCGAACCCAGTGGGACTTTTTTGACGATTTCCCCGGCGGACGGGAAGGTCTGCGCAGCATTGCAGACGTCGCCCACCAAAAGGGAATCAAGGTATTCCTGCCTTATAAACCCTGGGACATTGGAAACGACCAGTCCATGGACGAAACATCGGACCAGGTTCGTCAGCTGGTGGTAGATACTGGAATTGACGGCTTTTTCCTGGATACCATGGACAGCGTACCTGCCACATTCCGTCCGGCTCTGGATTCTGTAAAGCCGGGAGTGGTATTTTGCTCTGAGGTTCACCCCTCTACCTGCTCCGCTGTAGAAGATATCACCAGTTCCTGGGGCAAATCAAAAGCATCCGACCCCATCGAACGGCTGGACTATATGCGGTTTTTGCTGCCGGAGCACCCTGCCCCCATCATTTCCCGCTGGGCCACCGGAGAAGGCAAAACCCGTCTGATTGAGCGGGCCATTTTTTCCGGCACCGGTCTGGTGATCTGGCAGGATGTGTTTGGGGCATGGCTGCCCTACTCTGCCCCTCAGAAAGAAAGAATAAAGAAATACAAAACCATCTGGCTGGACAACCAGAAAATCTTCCTGGGCATGCATCCGACGCCTTTGTATCCCACGCTGCACAGCACGATGCTTTGCAACCGATTCGACGCAGACGACGGCAGCGCCAGTATTTTTACGTTCTGCAATACCACCGATCAGGTATTCACCGGTGACCTTCTGGCTTTGCAGGATGTTCAGGGAATGCAACCCCTGCTGGGTCAGGAAATTTCTTGGAATGGGACTGTGTTGAGTGGAAGTGTATCCCCGGATGCGGTTTCCATGGTGCGCATTGACTGGAAAAACGGAGGGAACTAACATGTCCAAAATTGTGGTAGTAGGAAGTTATGCCGCCGGGCTTACCATCCAGGCCGCCCGGTTTCCATCCCCCGGCGAAACCGTAGAGGGCTTTGGCTTTTCCGCATTTCATGGCGGAAAAAGTTCCAACCAGGCCGTGGAATGTGCCCGGCAGGGAGCCAACACCAGCCTGATTGCCTGTATTGGTGACGATTTGTATGGTCAGCGGGCCATGGAGCTGTTTCACGCGGAATCCGTACAGACAGATATGATCCGCATCGCCAAAGGTCACCCTACCGGTGTGGGCCTGATTACGGTGGATGCCACGGGAGAAAATGAAATCGTAATTGATTTTGGGGCAAACAATCTGCTGAAGCCGGCAGATATTGCTCAGTGGGAAGAACCAATCTCCCAAGCCGATGCATTGCTGATGCAGATGGAAATTCCTTTGGAAACCATTCACGCGGCACTGGAAACGGCAAAAAAGCATCATGTGCTCTCCATCTTGAATCCGGCGCCCTATCGTCCCCTTTCTCCCCAGGACATCGCCCTGGCATCCATTGTCACCCCCAACGAAACGGAAGCAAAACTGATGCTGGGAATGCCTGCTGCGGAACCTGCAGATCCCCAGACCCTGGGACTTTCCCTCGACAAGGCCGGCGTGCACCGCTGCGCCATTACCCTGGGAAAGCGTGGGGTACTTGTGATGGAAAACGGCCGGTGGGAACTGGTAGACGCTTTCCCCGTACAGGCGGTGGACACCACCGGCGCCGGGGATACCTTTACCGCCGCCCTTGCCACCGCAGTATCGGAAGGGGCCACACTGAAAGAAGCCGCCCGCTATGCCGCCGCAGCAGCCGCACTCAGCGTTACCCGTTACGGTGTCATTGAAGCCATGCCCACCAGAAAAGAAACCCTGGATTTTCTTTGCGGGCAGAGATAGTCTGTAAAGAAAATTCCATCGCTCTATACGCCTTCGGATATGCCAATTGGGAATATCCGAAGGCGTATTTTTTCTCTCTGCGATGGGCTTTCTCCAATGATTTTTCATACCGGTCAAGGGAAGATTCCCACGGTTTTTTTCTCTCTTTCCCCATGGCAATGTGCCGATAACCCGGCCGAATGTTACCCAAGTGTAAATTTTGGGGTGGAAATATTGCTTTCTGATTCCGAGATGGATATAATTACGGTAACGATTCGGAAACGTCCGTGATCTGGAAATGATACAGATCATGCATCCTGGGTTCTTCTTTAACTGCGACGGTTTTTTACAAGCTTTCGCAAGAACTGCCACACCTGTATCGGCTGCTGTGTTTCCGGCAGTGACTATGCCGATAAACAGGTGAAGAGAAATGAGGTAATCAACATGGGAAAGAAACAACATACAACTCCCAGGCTGGGCGATAGGTTCGAGGTGCTGTAAGGATGAAATCCTCTTTCACCCGCAGCTTCACCACCGCTGCCACCATACTGCTGCTGGCACTGACCATTCTGGGTGCCTCTTTTCAGTACCAGGTTAAGGAATATCTGGTGGAGGCTACCGTTTCCAGTCTGGAGCAGGATGCGGAAGTTATTGCCAACCTGGCTGCAGCCTACAACATAGGCGGAACCCTTTCCAATCGGGAACTGCTTCTGAATCTGAATGTGGTATCCCAGGTCACCAATGCCGATGTGGTCATCTGCGACAGTGACGGCTACATCATCCTGTGCTCCGACGCCCTGTCCGGCTGTCAGCATCAGGGCTTGCAGCTGAACCGGGAATATTTGCAGAAGGTATTTGAAAACGGCTCCGACTCGGCCACCGGTCACATTGATGGACTGTACGAAGAAGAGCGCTATGTGGTCTCCGCCCCTATCGTCAGCAATGACGCGGCCACCGGGCTGGTGATTGTCTCCGTGCCCACCCTGACCACAGGAAAAACCCTGAACCGAATTTCCAACATTTTCCTCACCGCCGCCGTATTTGTGGTTCTGATCTCCGTTCTGGCGGTGACGGCCTTTGCCCGGCGGGAAAGCAAACCCCTGCGGGACATGGCAAAAGCCGCCAACGATTTCGCCCATGGTAATCTGGAAGCCCGGGTTCGGGTGGAGGAAGATTACTCCGAAGAAGTGGAGGAACTGGCCCTGGCCTTCAACAACATGGCCTCTTCCCTGCAGAAAAGCGAATACCGCCGTCAGGAATTTGTGGCCAATGTTTCCCACGAGCTGAAGACACCTATGACCACCATTTCCGGCTACATCGACGGCATTCTCGACGGCACCATCCCCCCGGATCGCCGTTCTCACTACTTGCAGATCGTCTCCGATGAAACCAAACGCCTGAGCCGCCTTGTGCGCAGCATGCTGGACATCAGCCAGCTGCAGCAGGAGCAGGGCATCCCCGAAGAGCAGAAGATCCACTTTGACCTGGAAGAATGCGCCGGACAGGTGCTGATTACCTTTGAAAAGAAGATTAACGATAAGGGCATCAATGTGGATGTGGACTTCCCGCCCCACCCGGTATTCACCGTGGCCAATCAGGACTCCATCACCCAGGTGATCTACAACCTGATTGACAACGCCGTTAAATTCTGTCCCCGGGGCGGTACCCTGGGCCTGAAAATCCGGGAGGGCAACAGCAAAGCCTATGTTTCCGTCTCCAACGACGGCGATACCATTCCGCCGGAGGAGCTGCCCCTGGTATTTGACCGGTTCCACAAACTGGACAAATCCCGTTCCCGAAACCGGGACGGCTGGGGTCTGGGACTTTACATCGTCAAAACCATCGTGTGCAGCCACGGGGAGAATATCTCCGTCAGCTCCAAGGATGGCAAAACCGAATTCACCTTTACCATGCCTTTGGTCACCTAAGCATGTTTGATCCCCGGATTGGGAGGTATCTCTATGGAACAACGCTACAATTACACAGACTGGGATGACAGTGTCTACGGCACCGGCCGGACGGAGCCGCCCAAGCACCGCAGCGGACTGCTTGCCATGATGCTGATTCTCATTATCTTTCTGTGCGGTATCATTACCGTACTGGGTATTCTGAATGTAAGGCTGTTTCAGCAGCTGCAGAATCAGGACCCGGCAGAACTGGCCATTTCCTTCCGGGATGTGGAAACCCAACCCCAGGAAACGGCAGCTGCGGAAACCCAGCCCAAGGTCTCCCCTTCCCGCCAGGCTGCCACCATCAATCTGCAAAGCTCCCCTGCCAGTGTGGAAAATGTTCCCACAGAGGGCGGACTTTCTCTGCAGGAAATCTATGAGCGCAACATCAAAAGCGTGGTATCCATCAACGCCATTCTCACCGGCGGCAATTCCACCGGTACCGGCGTGATTCTGACAGAGGACGGCTACATTGTCACCAATGCCCATGTGGTGGAAAATGCCGCCGCCATTTCCGTGCAGCTGACAGATCAGCAGATCTTCCAGGCCCAGGTCATCGGCACCGATGAACTTTCCGACCTGGCGGTGCTGAAAATACCCGCTTCCGGCCTGATCCCCGCCGAATTTGGAGATTCCTCCAGCCTGCGGGTTGGCGATACCG
>USHP01000064.1 GCA_900554625.1 uncultured Eubacteriales bacterium
GAACTGTTCAAGGATGAAGTCCGGGAAGTGGGCACCCAGCTGGGCATCCCTAAGGAACTGGTGTGGCGGCAGCCTTTCCCTGGCCCCGGCCTGGCGGTACGGATTATCGGTGAGATCACCTGGGAGAAGCTGGAACTGCTGCGCCAGGCTGATGCGATTTTCCGGGAAGAACTGGAAAAGGGCGGTGCAAGCTCCAACCAGTACTTTGCCGTCCTGACGGATGTGCGCAGCGTAGGCGTTATGGGCGACGGCCGCACCTACGGCCGGACCATTGCCCTGCGGGCGGTGACTACCGACGACTTTATGACAGCGGAGTGGACTCGGCTGCCCTATGAGGTGCTGGAGCGAGCCAGCAGCCGCATTACCAATGAGGTGAAGGGCATCAGCCGGGTGGTCTATGATATCACCAGCAAACCCCCTGCCACGGTGGAGTGGGAATAAGGTAAGATCCCCCTTGCAGATACTTGGATGTCATGTGGCGAAGGAAAACGGATGTGACATGGATAAGAATCTTGCCGAATCCGTGACGGTGGAGTGAGAAAAGGAGAAACTGGCATATGACGAAATATATCTTTGTAACCGGCGGCGTGGTTTCCGGCCTGGGCAAGGGCATTACGGCAGCCTCCCTGGGGCGGCTGCTGAAGGCCCGGGGCCTGAAAGTAGCCGCTCAGAAGCTGGACCCCTATATCAACGTTGACCCGGGTACCATGAGCCCGTATCAGCACGGAGAGGTCTACGTTACCGAGGATGGTGCGGAAACGGATCTGGATCTGGGTCACTATGAGCGGTTTATCGACGAAAACCTGAACCAGTATTCCAACCTGACCACCGGCAAGGTTTACTGGAATGTGCTGAATAAGGAGCGCCGGGGCGAATACCTTGGCTCTACCGTCCAGGTGATTCCCCATGTTACCAACGAAATCAAGGATTTTGTCTACCGGTTGGGAAAGCAGACCGATGCCGACGTGGTGATTACGGAAATCGGCGGTACCATCGGTGACATCGAGTCCCAGCCCTTCTTGGAAGCGGTGCGGCAGATTTCCCTGGAAGTGGGCAGGGAGAACAGCCTGTTTATCCATGTGACCCTGGTGCCGTTCCTCCGTGGCTCTGACGAGCATAAATCCAAACCCACTCAGCATTCCGTCAAGGAACTGCGGGGTGTGGGCATTGACCCCGATATTATCGTACTACGCTGCGACGAGCCGCTGGAAGATTCGATTTTCCAGAAAATCAGCCTCTTCTGCAATGTAAAGCCGGACTGCGTCATTGAAAACATCACCCTGCCGGTGCTGTACGAAGCCCCGCTGATGCTGGAAAAGGCGAATCTTTCCGCCATTGTCTGCCGGGAACTGGGCCTGAAAACCCAGGAGCCGGATCTGACGGACTGGAAACAGATGGTGGAGAATATCCACAACAGCAGTCGCAGCGTGACCATCGGTCTGGTGGGAAAATATGTCCAGCTCCACGATGCCTACCTGTCCGTAGCGGAAGCCCTGCGCCATGCCGGATACAGCCAGAACGCCAAAGTAGATATCCGCTGGGTTGACTCCGAAACCCTGACAGCGGACAATGTGGAAAAAGAGCTGTCCGGCCTGGACGGCATTCTGGTTCCCGGCGGCTTTGGCGGCCGGGGGATTGAAGGCATGATCCTGGCGGCAAAGTTTGCCCGGGAGCAGAAGGTTCCCTATTTTGGCATCTGCCTGGGTATGCAGATTGCGGTGATTGAGTTTGCCCGGAATGTGGCAGGCCTGACCGGCGCCAACTCCGGGGAATTTGAGCCGGATGGGAAGTACAAGGTCATCGATTTCATGCCCGGACAGAGCGAAGAGGTGGACAAGGGTGGTACCCTTCGTCTGGGAGCCTATCCCTGTGTCATTGCCCCCGGAACCACCATGGAGCGGTGCTATGGAAAGAATCAGATTCAAGAGCGGCACCGTCACCGGTATGAATTTAATAATGATTACCGCCAGCAGCTAACTCAGGCGGGGCTGGTGCTCAGCGGCACGTCTCCCGATGGCCGCCTGGTGGAGACGGTGGAAGTTCCCGGAGCTGCTTTCCATGTGGGTGTTCAGTTCCATCCGGAATTCAAGAGCCGTCCCAACAAGCCCCACCCTCTGTTTGTGGGCTTTATCCAGGCAAGTTTGGAAGGAAACAAATAAAGTTTCCTCGTTTTCAACCGGGAAATGTGTGGGACTTGCCACTGGAAAATGGGAAAATGCTGTGATATAATCAAATGAAACATAGTATCGCAGCGCAGAAGGAAATTGCCTCTGCGGGAACAGGAGGGCTTATGGAACTGGATATTCAGAAGGTAAAACAGGATTTGGTTCAATGGGTACGGGACTGGTTTGACAAGAACGGTCCGGGCTGCAACGCGGTGATCGGCATTTCCGGCGGCAAGGACAGCTCTGTCTGCGCTGCTCTGTGCGTGGAAGCTTTGGGCCGGGGCCGGGTCATTGGCGTACTGATGCCCAATGGCATTCAGGACGATATTGATGACAGTTACCAGCTTGTGCAGCATCTGGGCATCCGGCATTTCACCATTCCCATCGGTGTCCCGGTGGCAGGTGTTCATGAGGAACTGCAGCATGTAGGCATTGCCGCTTCCGAGCAGACGGTAATCAATCTGCCCCCCAGAATCCGGATGTGTGTGCTCTATGCCGTGTCTCAGTCCATGAATGGCCGGGTGATCAACACCTGCAACCTGTCTGAGGACTGGGTAGGCTATTCCACCCGCTATGGTGACAGCGCCGGTGACGTGTCTCCTCTGGGCAAGCTGACGGTGCAGGAAGTGAAGGCCCTGGGCCTTGCCCTGGGTTTGCCGGAAAACCTGGTGGTGAAAACGCCCTCTGACGGCCTCAGTGGCAAGTCCGACGAAGATAAGCTGGGCTTTACCTATGCCACCCTGGACCGCTATATCCGGGAAGGCATTTGCCCCGATGAAGCTACCCGCAAGCGCATTGACGATCTGCACCAGAAAAACCTGTTTAAGCTGGCACTGATGCCCACCTTTAACCCCAATCAGAACTAATGAAGCGGCCGGTCTCCATCAGGAGACCGGCCGCATTGGTTTCGGGCTAGAAAGATTTGCTGTCAGTATCTTCGATCAACAGTTTTCTCTTCTTTTTCCGGTTGAGAAACCAGGTGCAGGCGGCGTAGAGCAGGGCAAAGACACCCAGATACGCCAAAATGGACAGAAGCGGTGGGATATCGGGCAGAAAAGAGGTGATGTTGGCGGCAAGAATGGATAGCCAGAAATTCATCCCCAGAGAAACGTGCTTCCGGGGTGCCATCACCAGTTCTTCATCCAATTCGGACAGTTCCTTAAACAAATCAAATTCACTCATACCGTATATTCCTCCTGTTGCAGCAGTAAACGCAGCTTTTCCCGAGTGCGAAACAGAGTGACACTGACACTGTTTTCCGTGCAGCCGGAGCTTTTTGCAATTTCCTGAATGGATTCTCCAAAATAGTACCGGCGTACAAAGAAGCCGCGTTCCTTTTTTCCCAAAGAACGGACAAACCGGTTCAGAACCTCCTTCAGGGCGATTCGTTCCGGTTCCGGTACGGTGGCGGGGTCTGGAATACATTCCGCTAGTTCATCCAAAAGAACGGTTACGCTGCTTCTTTTTTGCGATTGGGTGCGTTCAAGGTGGTGCAGGGCGGTATTCCGGGCGGTTTTTGCCAGATAGGCCCGGAAATATTTGGGTTTCGCCGGAGGAATGCTGTTCCAGATCCGGAACCAGACGTCGTTCAGAGCTTCTTCCGCATCGCAAACGCAGGGGAGAATACCAGATAGAATCCGGCGGCAAAGACCGCCGTACTGGCGTTCCATCTGCGGCAGGGCCTGCTCATCCCGCTGCCACAGCAGAGTTACAATTTCGTCCATGGTACTGCCTCCTTCTACCTTTTTAGACCGGAATCGGAAGAAGATCCTTACAGGTATTTTCCGCATTTTATAGAAAATATCCCCAGCTCCTTTAGGAACTGGGGACGAATCTTATTTTGCCGACAAATCCACAGCTCTGCGAATCAGAGAGTGGGCAGGAACGGCCTTAGGCATCTGGATGGAGAAGAGCATCTGGGGCTTCTTCGGCTCTTCCAGAGGGTTGCCTTCTTCATCAAACATCTCCTGGGCGGTGATGGGGAAGGGGCGCAGGTCAGGCCCGACCACTTCCAAAGCATCGCCCTTGCGGAACTTGTTGTTCAGGCTGCACCGGGCCAGGCCATTTTCGTCGCAGGACTCCACCTTGGCGCAAATCTGCCACTGGCGGATGTAGCGGGAATTTTCCACATACTGCCCCGGCTCACCAAAGTAAAATCCGGTGGAGTAAATCCGGTGGGACACATGCTCCACTTCATCCCGCCAAACGGGGTCCACGGGACGGCCTGCGGCCACATCGTCAATGCAGTGCCGGTAAGCTCCGGTGACAATGGCGGCATAGTAGGCGGACTTTGCCCGGCCTTCAATCTTGATGCAGTCTACACCGGCGTCCATCAGTTCTTTCAGATGGTCGATCATGCACATATCCCGGGAGTTGAGAATGTAAGTACCTTTTTCGTCTTCAAATACCGGGAAATACTCTCCAGGGCGCTTCTCTTCCATCAGGGCGTACTGATACCGGCAGGGCTGGGCGCAGGCACCACGGTTGGCGTCCCGCCCGGTCATGTAGTTGCTCAGAAGACACCGACCGGAGTAGCTGACGCACATGGCGCCATGGCCGAAGGTTTCGATCTCCAGTTCCTGGGGAACTTTCTCCCGAATCCGGATAATTTCCGGCAGGCTCAGCTCCCGTGCCAGCACCACCCGGGTGGCGCCCAGGTCATACCAGGCCTGGGCGCAGGCGTAGTTAGCTACGGACTGTTGGGTGGAGATGTGGCGCTGACAGTGAGGAGCGTATTTTCCTGCCAGGGTGAAAGCGCCCAGATCCGCTACAATCAGCGCATCCACTCCGGCATCGTCCAGCTGCTGCAGATATTGAGGCAGCTGGTTCACTTCTTCATTGCGGGGCATGGTGTTGACGGTGACATGGCACTTAACACCGTGGTCGTGGGCGAATTTTACGGCGGCGGGCAGCTCCTCCGGGGAAAAATTCCCCGCAAAGGAGCGCATACCAAAGCTTGTACCGGCAAAGTACACCGCATCGGCACCGTAAAGCACCGCCATTTTCAGCCGTTCCATATCTCCGGCGGGGCTTAGCAGTTCTAACTTTCTCATGATGCCTCCGCAAACTGGGCTCTGTAAGCCTCGTGTTCTTCGTAGGTGGTGGAGAACTGGTGCATGCCGGTGGCCGGATTCAGAACGTAGTAGTAATAGTCGTGAGTTTCCGGATTCAGAGCCGCCTGGATGCTGGAAAGACCCGGGTTTGCAATGGGGGTGGGGGTCAGACCTACGTTGGTATAGGTGTTGTAGGGGCTGTCGATCTGGGTATTGATGTTGGTGTTGTCGCCGCCCTGGGCATAGACCAGCGCCGCGTCAATATTCAGATAGGCAGGGGTATCGCCCCAGCGGAACAGACGGTTGTAGATTACACCGGCAATCTTGGGACTTTCGACGGGGGCGGCGGATTCCTTTTCAATCAGAGACGCCACGATAACCACTTCCCGCACGCCGTAGCTGCCGCCGGTGACGTTGGCGTTGAGGGTATCCAGCTGAGCACGCATTTCTTCGCTGAAACGGAATTCAAAGTTGTCCAGCATCTTCTCCAGCGCCTCTTTGGGGGATGAGTTCTTGTAGAACTGGTAGGTATCCGGGAAGAGGAAACCTTCCAGGCAGTATTCACTGCCACGAGGAACACCTTCCAGGAACCAATGCTCGTCCAGTTCGCCGCTGGCGGCATAAGCACCGATGTCCACAGCGGTGCAGATCCGGTTTTCCTCCAGCAGGGCGAAAATCTGACGGCAGGTGTAGCCTTCCGGAATGGTCAGCTCCACAACTTCACGGCTGGAACGGGGGGTCATGGCGTTTACCATGGCGTGGTAGTCATAGCGGGTATTCAGGTCATAGATACCGGGCTGAATGTCCTCCTCAGCGTCGGAAAGGTCGGCATAGAAGTTAAACAGACTCTTGTAGCGAATCAGGCCGTTGTCGTAGAGTTTGTTTGTAATGTCTTCCATGGTGTCCGACTCGTAGATGGTCAGTGTTACCACCCGGTCCTCCCGCCCGAAGGCCAGAACTTCCGAAGCGCAAATCCACATCATCCGGCCGGCGGTGACGCCGATGGCCAGAATCAAAGCAAGCCACACACAGGTTACCAGAATATTGGGAATACCCAGTAAACCTTCGCCCTTTTTGCGCTTGGGGCGGCCCTTTCGCACAGGCCGGGCAGGTGGGGCAGGCTCTTCTTGGGGGGCGTTGAACATCTCGTCGAATTCCTGCGTGTTGTCCCGGTATTCCTGATCGGCAGGGTCAGCGGCTGCTTCCGGTTCTTCGGCTTCCGCCAGGTCCGGATCGTCCAGAATGCTCATGTCAAAAGGCGGCTCTTCTTCATCGTGCCCCAGCATGCCATGATAGTTCATGGCCCCTTCATCCGGGGTGATTTCCTCGCCCATGGCAGGATCGGTGAGCACATCGTGGGGGGTATCCTGGGAAGTGGCTTCCTCAGCGGGTTCCTCTTCGCCTACGTCGGGAATTCGCTCCATGAAGGAGCTTCCTCTGCTTACCGGTTCTGCTGCAGGTTCGTTATCCGCAGCATCAAAAGAAACGTCCATAGGGGATTCTTCCACTGGAACATCCGGCTGGGACGAGAAAAATTCTTCTTCCAGCGTGGTTTCTTCCTCCGGAATGTCCGAAAAATCCTGGGGCAGAAACTCAGGCTGCACAGGAAATTGCTTGTTGTCCATAATTCTTCCTCCCGGTTACCGGATTACAATCTGCCGGGCAATGGCGTCGGCGGCTTCCTGGCCTTTCAGCGCGGCAATCAGAGCCAGACCGAAGGGAATGGCGCATCCGGCAGAGGTGCCGGTAATCAGCTTCCCATCGGTGACGGCAGCGGCATTTTCCGCCATCTTTGCGCCGCCCATCCCCGCTTCACAGCCGGGGTAGCAGGTGGCGTTTTTACCGTCCACAATGCCCAGATCTGCCAAAACCGTAGGCCCGGCGCAGATTGCAGCGGTATACTTGCCATTTTCCCAGGCAAAGCGAATCACATCCATGGCAGCCTGGCTGGCCCGAATGGAGGCAACGCCCTTCAGTCCGCCGGGAAGCACAATCATATCCAGATTGGTCAGATCCATTTGTCCCAGCTCCAGGTCGGCCTCTACGCCAATGCCGTGGCTTCCGTATACAACTTTTCCGTTAATGCCCACAGTGGCAACATCTACGCCGGCCCGGCGCAGCAGATCCAGGGGAGCAATGGCTTCGGTTTCTTCAAAGCCGGTACCAAGCAACATGTAAACCATATTCAATCCTCCAAGCAAGCCGCAACATGGCGGTATATTTCTTCGTGAATGTCTTCTATCGTGCGCATCTTACCGTCACGGACACACTGAATCATGGTCCAGCCGTAGAAGGCGGCGGCGCTGCGCCCAATATGACGGCAGGTAGCCAGGTAGCTGGTATCCTGCTCGTGAATGTCTGCGTGGGTGTGGGTATCCTGCTCCCGGCGGCGCATCAGCTGCTCGGTAAAGTCCGTGGGAACATCCAGGTAGATTACCAAGTCCGGGCGGGGAAGCCCCAGTTTGTCATATTCAAAATCATACAGCCAGGCCAGAAAATCCGACTGTTTTTCCTCCGGTTCTTTGGAAGTCTGGTGAACGGCGTTGGAAGTGGTATAGCGGTCAGAGACGATCAGACCACCGTCTTTATAGTACTGTCCCCAGACTTTCTGAAAGGATGCATAGCGATCCACGGCATAAAATGCAGAAGCTGCATAGGCGTTCACATCTCCGGGATGGGTGCCGAATTCTCCGCCCAGATACATCCGGATCAATGCGGAGCTGGGTTCGCTGTACTGGGGGAATACCAGCTGCTCAAATGCTTTGCCTTCCTGGGTAAGCCGCTGGGTCAGCAGCCGAAACTGGGTAGACTTACCGGAACCATCGGTACCTTCGATAACAATTAGTTTGCCCATTTCTGATCTCCTTATGGTATGGACAGAATAAGATATTCTACAATATACCATATTTTCCCCCTTTTGTCCACCGTTCGGGGGGACGGCATTTCTTAATTTTCTGCAAACCCGATTTCGGCATAAAACGGAGCAAAGGGAAAATAAGTTGCAAATTTACAAAAAAGATGGTACAATTACCCAAAAGATTCTGAAAAAGGAAGCAGATACATGGATGTTACATTTGAAAGCCTTGGCTTGTCCCAGGCAATGCTGAAGGCTTTGGAGCAGAAGGGGTACGGCTACCCCACCACCATTCAGGCCGAAGCGATTCCCTATTTTATGCAGTGGCGGGATGTGATTGCCAAGGCACCCACGGGAACGGGCAAAACCTTTGCCTTTGGCATTCCCATGATTGAACATATTGACCCGGAGGTAGAAGGGGTTCAGGGATTGATTCTGGCACCTACCCGGGAGCTGGCTATTCAGATCGGCGACGAACTGCGGGGCCTGCTGACCTATTACCAGGGAATCCGGGTGG
>USHP01000065.1 GCA_900554625.1 uncultured Eubacteriales bacterium
GTCCCTGGGCCATGCGGGTTTCATGGGCATCGGCGCTTTCTCCGGCATCGTGATTGCGGCGCTGCTGAAAGATACCATTCCCAACGACGCGCTGCGGCTGGTGTGCGCCATGTTTGGCGGCGGCATCCTGGCTGGCCTGGTGGGCTTTGTCATCGGCGTGCCGGTGCTCCGGCTCCGGGGTGACTACCTGGCCATTGTGACCTTGGCCTTTGGTGAGATTATGAAAAACATCGTGGGCAATACCTATGCCGGTATTGACGACACGGGATTTCATATTGCGGTTTCCACCAGCAAGATGAAGCTGGAAGCCGGCGGCAAGTACATCATCAACGGCCCTCTGGGTGCCACCGGTGTGGAGAAACTGGCCAGCTTTACCATGGGCTTTTTGCTGGTGCTGTTTACCCTGTTCGTGGTACTGAATCTGATCAACTCCAAGGAAGGCCGGGCAATCAAGGCCGTCCGGGACAACCGGATTGCCGCCGAATCCGTGGGCATCAACGTCACCGCTTTCCGGATGAAGGCATTTGTGGTGTCCGCTTTCCTGGCAGGTATGGCTGGTGCCTTGTTCGGCCTGAACTACTCTTCCATTACGGCCACCAAGTTCAACTTCAATACCTCCATCAACATTCTGGTATTTGTGGTGCTGGGCGGCATGGGCAACATCCTGGGTTCTGTAATTTCCGCAACGCTGCTGTATGTGCTGCCGGAAGCCCTGCGGAGCCTAGAGGACTACCGGATGATTTTGTACGCGGTTGTTCTGATTGTGGTGATGCTGTGCACCTGGTCGCCTAAGGTCAAGGAAGGATTGGCTGTGGTTACCGACAAGGTAAGCGGCATTTTCAAGAGAAAGGAGGCGGGGACCAATGAATGAGTATTCCAGAAAGATGCTGAAGGTTCCCACCTACACCCTGCTGCGGGAACAGGATAAGGATAAGCTTCCGGTGCTGGATGTCCGGAATCTGGGCATCGACTTTGGCGGTCTGACGGCGGTGGATGGGTTCAATATTACCATCGGCCCCACCGAGATTTCCGGCCTCATCGGCCCCAACGGCGCAGGCAAGACCACCATCTTCAACCTGCTGACCTCGGTATACCAGCCCACCCGTGGTTCCATCCTGATTAACGGCATCGATACCAAGGGTATGACCACTCATAAGGTCAACAAGCTGGGCATCGCCCGTACCTTCCAGAACATCCGCCTGTTTACGGACATGACGGCCCTGGATAACGTGAAGGTGGGTATGCATAATGAAATCAAGTGCTCCTTCCTGTCATCCTTGCTGCACCTGCCGTCTTACTACAAGGCAGAGAAAAAGGCCAACGAGAAGGCCATGGAACTGCTGGACTTTATGGGCCTGGCGGATGTGGCGGATAAAAAGGCGGGCAGCCTGCCCTATGGCGTTCAGCGCCGGCTGGAAATCGTCCGGGCGCTGGCTACCAACCCTTCCATCATTTTGCTGGATGAGCCTGCTGCCGGTATGAACCCCAGCGAAACCACCGAACTGATGCACCAGATCCGGCGCATCCGGGATACCTTCCATATCGCCATTTTCCTGATTGAGCACGATATGAACCTGGTGATGAACGTCTGCGAAGCCATCGCCGTGGTCAACTACGGCCGGATCATTGCCAAGGGCACTCCGGAGGAAATCCGCCAGAACCCTGCGGTGATTGAAGCTTACCTGGGCAGAGAGGAGGCGGACGCCTGATGCTGAAGATTGAAGATATGCACGTCTACTACGGCGCCATCCATGCCATCAAAGGTGTGTCCTTTGAAGTGGGCGAGGGAGAAATCGTGGCCCTGATCGGTGCCAACGGCGCCGGCAAAAGCACCATTCTGAAAACCGTGTCCGGCCTGATGCACCCCCGCAGCGGCTCCATTACCTTCTGCGGCCAGGATATCACCCATGTGGATGCCTATAAGCTGCTGCGCACCGGTCTTGCTCACGTTCCGGAAGGACGGCGGATTTTCCTGCAGATGAGCGTCCAGGAAAACCTGGAGATGGGCGCCTATATCAACAAGGAAGTGTCCCAGGACGACCTGGAAATGGTATTCAACTACTTCCCCCGGCTGAAAGAGCGGCGCAAGCAGATCGCCGGAACTCTGTCCGGCGGCGAGCAGCAGATGCTGGCCATGTCCCGGGCACTGATGAGCCACCCGAAGCTGATGATGCTGGATGAACCCTCCATGGGCCTGGCTCCCATTCTGGTGGATCAGATTTTTGCCATTATCAAAGAGCTGCACAAGGCAGGCACCACCATTTTGCTGGTGGAGCAGAACGCCCGCAAGGCTCTGCAAATTGCCGACCGGGCTTACGTCCTGGAAACCGGCAAGATCACCCTCAGCGGCACCGGCGCGGAACTGGCAAGCTCCGACGACGTGAAGAAGGCCTACCTGGGCGGCTGACCGTCATAGCCAAAACACCCCCTGCATAGGATTAGCAGGGGGTGTTTTTATGTGCCGGAAAAATCATCTGCACGGGTGCTGCATCATGGCCTTCGGGGCGGGGCTGATTGTGGGGCATTGTTTGGAGAGCTGGTTTCTGTGCTGCTGCGGCGGCGCAGCGCTGATGATTCTGGGGCTGTGGGTTCTGCGGCAGAAATACCGGTCATAATCTTGTCCCGGCAGGAATATACTGTATCAGCAAACATGGGATAAGGAGTGAAGCCAACGTGGAACTGAACTTTGGAAAAACCCTATGCACCTGCTTGAATCCCCTGGTGCGGGAGATGCAGAGCGGGGAGCAGACCCAGGAAATCAAGCTGCCTGACGGCATGCCGGATATTGGAAGAATCCTGGCCTCCTGGGGACAGGCCATCTTGCGGAGCAAAGAATGGCGCAGCGATACCATTTCCTTCTCCGGCGGCATGATGGTCTGGGTGCTCTATGCCCCGGAGGACGGCAGCACCGAGCGCTGCCTGGAAGCCTGGATTCCGTTTCAGATGAAGTGGGATTTGCCCGACGGTGCCCCGGAAGGGAAAATCCGCATCCGGTGCCTTCCCCGGTTCGTAGACGCCCGATCGGTTTCGGCCCGGAAGATTATGGTTCGGGCGGGAATGGGGGCCATGGCGGAAGCCTATGTGCCTATGGAGGCCGAAGTTTACGAGCCGGACAAGATTCCCGGGGATGTGCAGCTGCTCAGCAGCACCTACCCCATCCGCCTGCCCAAGGAGATGGGGGAGAAGAGCTTCCTGGTGGATGAAGAGCTGACCTTGCCGGATTCCGCACCCCAGCCGGAGAAAATCATCTACTACCGGATGTCGCCGGAAGTACTGGACAAGAAGGTGCTGTCGGACAAGGCAGTATTCCGGGGCAATGCCAATCTGCATATCCTCTACCGCAGTGAAGAAGGGCAGCTGCACAGCTGGGATTTCCCGCTGCCATACTCTCAGTACGCAGAACTCTCAGCCGAGCATGGCAGCGATGCCCAGGTGGATTTGCAGCTGATGCCCACCAGTATGGAAGTGGAGCTGGACGAAGAAGGCCACATCCGGGCAAAAAGCGGCATCGTTGCCCAGTATCTGATTACCGACAAGCAAATGCTGGAGCTGATTGAAGATGCCTACAGTCCCAGCCGGGAACTGAATCTACAAGTGCAGAATCTGCAGCTGCCGGCAGTGCTGGATACCCGGCGGGAGACCCTTTCCGCGGAGCAGTCGGTGACGGCGGAAGCCAATGTGGTGGCGGATGTTACATTCCTGCCGGATTTTCCCCGGCAGCAGCAGGAAGAAAACCAGGTGCAGCTGGAAATTCCCGGAGCATTTCAGATGCTCTATTACGGTGAAGACGGAGCACTTCATGCCGGCTCCGCCCGGTGGGAGGGGCAGCACAGCGTAGGCGCCGATGAGGATACCCATCTGAACGCACAGATTTTCCCGGGGGAAGAGGCCCAGACAGCCATTGGGAACGGGACGATCACCGCAAAATGCGATTTTCCTTTGGATTTGACTGCCACTGCACGGCAGGAGATCCCCATGGTCACCGGCTTGACCCTGGGTGACCAACGGAAACTGGACCCCAACCGTCCGTCCCTGATCCTGCGCCGGACGGGAGAAGATCGGCTGTGGGATATTGCCAAAGCCAGCAACTCCACGGTGGAGGCGATTCGCAAGGCCAACAACCTCCAGGATGAACCGGCACCCAATCAGATGCTGCTGATTCCCGTCAGTTGAAGAAAACAATCTGCGCCGCACCGGGGGAGAGCCGGTGCGGCGCAAGGCTGGTTGTCGCGAGATGGGGAATACCTGCCACAACACACAGTAGCCGAAAACCCATGTCGAAAGCAAGGGAAAACGGGCGGATATTTTCCTTTGGGTTGTGGGGAATGCAGTTGCATTAAAGGGAGAACTATTGTATAATCCGAAACAGAAAGAGGTGAAATCTCATGTTTCTGAGTGTGATTGTTCCCGTATACGATGGACAGACCTATTTGCGCCAATGTCTGGATTGTTTGCTTGCGCAGGATATTCCTGCCCAGGAATATGAGATTGTGTGCATCAACGACGGCTCTCAGGACGGCAGCGGGGAAATTCTCCGGGAATATGGGGAAAACTTCTCCAATGTGGTTGTAATCCAGCAGGAAAACGCCGGGGTAGCCGCAGCACGGAACGCGGGACTGAAGCAGGCCCGGGGAGAATATGTGTGGTTCGTGGATGCGGATGATTTGATCCGCCATAACGTTCTGGGGAAGATGCGGACTGCGGCGGAAGCGGGAAACTGTGACCGATTGGTTTTCGGTGCGTATCAGTTTACGGACAATCTGACCTCGGAAGAACGTGACCAGGCAGACATGGGAGAACTGCGGGTTAACGCCCCTTGGTATGACGCAGTGGTATGGCGCAGCATGCTCAGACGCAGTTTTTTGGAAGAAAATCACCTTTGCTTCCGATATCCCCAGATTACCCATGGAGAAGATGGGCTATTTATGTATGAAGTGGCCCATTGCCAACCCCGTTGCGTGGAAATGGAGGAAATTCTGTATTTTTACCGGGTGCATTCCGATTCCGCAGAGACGAAGCGCAGTCCAGAGCACCGGAAAAAGATGCTGCGCTCTCACGTGGTGGTGACAAAGATTCTGGCGGATTATTACGCAGGCGGCGATACGGATGCCGTGACAGCCAACAAACTGATGACGTTTTTGTGGAACACGCTGTATGAAATTACCCAGCTGCCGTCCCGGGAACGCAGGAGCGCACTGTCCCAGCTGGCCCAGCAGGGGCTTTTTCCTTACCATCGCCCGGATTCGTGCACCACGACGCGCAGTTATATCACGGAGCGCAGCGACTGGATTGGTAAAGCCTTTGACGGGCTGTACTGCCACTTGCATACCAGGTGGGGCTTTTGGATTATGACCATCTTGCAGCAGGTGCGGCGATGGATGGCGGGCATTCGATGAGAATGCACCGCTTTTCACGAGAAAAAGAAGGTTACGGATTGCATTTTGCGCAGAAGTGGTGTATAATTACCCTGTTCTGAACAGAAATTTCCGTTGACAATTTGCCCGGGGTGGTATAGAATGTCCAACGGATACGCTGCGCAGAAGCAAATATCCGGGTGTGGCCCAGTTGGTAGGGCGCCTGGTTTGGGAGCTGGCAGACTATTTCTGTTAGTCCCTCCGAAACCTTGAAATCAGCCCGGTTTCTTCGCAAATATCCCAACTTTCCCCTCTTGAAAGTTCCGGGAATTTGTGGTAGAATTCTTCTGACCACATGTTTGACCACATCCCCACAAATTTCATATCTTGTATCCGGGTATAGCCCAGTTGGTAGGGCGGGTGCTTTGGGAGCATCAGGCCGCGCGTTCGAGTCGCGCTACTCGGACCACAAAAGTCCGAAACCGTTAATACAATCGGTTTCGGACTTTTATTTTTTTCCTAACTGAAAAGCCTTGTAAATCAAAGAGTTCTGGCAACAGGGGGTTCAAAACGAGCCTCTTGCTGCCAGAACTTTTTTGCTTTCCGGGGAAAATCATATATTTTTATGATTTTCAAGTGAACCCCCTCATAGGGAATAATCTGATTGTTCGTAAGCGTCAAAGCTAAGCGCGGCTTGAGTGCGAAGAAATAAAGTGTCACAATACTCCTGTATAGTAGCGGATAGTATATGCGAGTCGCGTATACTATCCGCGGTACGGGGGTGTTTTTCATTATGAGTACAGAATTGCAGCAGTTGAACGTACAAACTAAGGTGGCCATGTGGGCGGAGCGGATCTCAGCATGTAGAAACAGCGGCCTGAATGTAAAGAGCTGGTGCAAAGAAAACGGTGTGTGCGAGCAGAGCTACTACAAATGGCAAAAGAAGATATTTGCCATGGCGAAGGCACAACAGGAACTGCAGTTTGCAGAAGTAACGCCGATTATACCCAGCAACGGGAGCGGTCAGATAGCCCTTAGCATCCATGCCGGCGGAATCGCAGCAGATATCCATAACGGAGCAGATCCAGCCACGGTGGAAGCTGTTCTCCGTATCTTAAAGCTATGTTGAATGACTTTAACTGCAGCTGTCCGGTGTATATCGCTTGTGGCTATACAGACCTGCGGCGCGGGATTGACGGCTTGGCCAGCATAGTAAGCACACAGTTCCAGATGAATCCATTCCAGACAGCACTGTTCCTATTTTGCGGCAGAAAACGCGACCGTATTAAAGCTTTGTACTGGGAGGGAGATGGATTTCTGCTTCTGTATAAGCGCCTGGAAAACGGCAGTTTCCAGTGGCCGCGAACCAAGGATGAGGTCCGGACATTGACACCACAGCAGTACCGTTGGCTCATGGAGGGATTGAAAACGGAACAGCCCAAAGCCAACAAAATCGTGACAGGATTGAGCGCGATATAGTTCCCCGAAATGCTTGGAAACACTGGCTTTTCTGCACTTTTCGTGGTATAATTTTCTCATGGGAAACAAGAAGAAAATTACTACAAGTAACGCTGAAATGATAACCATTTCCCGCGCGGAATACGATGAGTTAAAGCTGCAGAACCAATGGCTTCTGGAGCAGTTGGGCCTTGCAAAGAAGCGTGAGTTCGGCTCCTCTTCTGAGCGGATTCAGGAAGAACTTATGGACCAACTGGGTCTTACTGTGAATGAAGCCGAAGCCTATGCTTATGGCACCAAGTCTGCCACACCGGAACAGATTGCCGTGAAGGCACATGAACGCAAGCGGAAGTCTGGCAGTGTGACGGATATTGTTCCTGAAGGAGCTCCCACCGAAGTGATTGAACACCGACTCTCCGACAAGGAACGGCTCTGCACTTCCTGCGGCACTATGATGGAGGAGATTGGCAAGGAAGTCCACCGGAGTCTTCATATGGAGCCTGCCAAGTTCTGGATCCGTGAGGATGTTTACTATACTTACGCCTGCAAACAGTGTGAGGAAACTACCGGTGAAGCAAACATTCTGAAAACGCCGAAAGAGCCGGTACTTTATCCCGGCAGCTTTGCATCTGCCGAAGCAGTGGCTCACATCATGACGCAGAAGTTTGTGATGTACTCTCCTCTGTACCGTCTGGAGCAGGAGTTTAACCGGGAAGGCTTGAAGTTGACCCGGCAGACGATGGCAAACTGGATGCTGAATACCTCAGACACCTGGCTGCGTCCGATCTACGATGTGCTGCACAGAGATCTTTGCCAAGAATCTGTTCTGCACGGTGACGAAACCACACTGCAGGTGCTGAAGGAGTCCGGCAAGGCAGCCACCAGCAAATCCTATATGTGGCTGTACCGAACCAGTAGCTGCACAGAAATGCCCATTGTTCTGTATGAATACCAGCCAAGCCGTAAGGCAGCTCATGCGGAAGAATTTCTGCAAGGATTCTCTGGCTGGCTCCATGCAGACGGCTACCAGGGCTACCACAAACTACCGGAGAATATCCGGGTTGTGGGTTGCTGGGCCCACGCAAGGCGCAAATTTGATGAAGCTTTGCAAACGATTCCTAAAGAGGACAGAAAGGGATCTCTGGCAGCAACCGGTGAATGCTATTGCACCAGATTGTTCCAATTGGAGGAATCTCTTGCAGAACTGACACCGGAAGAACGATATACCCAGCGTCTGGAACTGGAAAAGCCGGTTTTAGACGCTCTATTGGCGTGGGCAAATGAGACTTTGCCCAAAACCGCACCGAAATCTGCCCTTGGCAAGGCATTGCATTACCTGCTGGAGCAGTGGCCGTATCTGGTGCGCTATCTGGAAGACGGTAGACTGGAACTAAGCAACAACCGTGCCGAGCGCAGCATAAAGCCTTTTGTGATGGGCAGAAAGAATTGGCTCTTTGCCAATACTCCTGCTGGAGCCCAGTCCAGCGCCGTGATTTACAGTCTGATTGAAACGGCAAAGGAGAACGAGCTGGATCCATACCGATATCTGCTTTGGGTTCTGCGAAGTGCACCGGTTCTGAGCCAGGCAGACGAATCCTGGGCGGAGAAACTTCTCCCTGCATTAGCGCCGCAGGAATGCTATACTCCACAGAAATAAACGAACGTCCTCCCAGTGCGTTGTTCGGGCCCGGCAGAAATCGCCAATTAGGGACCAGCTAAATTAGCCAATCTCG
>USHP01000066.1 GCA_900554625.1 uncultured Eubacteriales bacterium
TGCCCGCGCCGCTGCTGCTCCCGCCGAAGAGGTCAAGGAGCTGTCCTTCGACGAGCTGCTGGCTACCAAGGTGCCCGCCATCGAAGTTGTGGACATGGGCGTCAGCTACAAGGGCCACAACCCCGAGAGCAAGACCTTCGTCACCATCGGCGAACGGATCCACTGCATCTCTCCCGCTATCCGCAAGGCTATGGACGAGCGCGATCCCGCTCCTATCCTGAAGCGTGCTGCCGAGCAGATCGCTGCCGGCGCTACCTACCTGGACGTCAACATCGGACCTGCTGAGAAGGACGGTCCCGAGCGTATGATGTGGGCTGTCAAGCTGCTGCAGGAGAACTTCAACAACGTGCCTCTGGCTCTGGATACTGCCAACAAGAAGGCTATCGAAGCCGGTATCAAGGTCTACAACCGTGCCAACGGTAAGCCCATCGTCAACTCCGCTGACGCCGGCTCCCGTATCTCCTACATCGACCTGGCTGCTGCCAACGACGCTATCTGTATCGCCCTGTGCTCTGCCGACGGCATTGCAAAGGACAACGAAGAGCGCATGAAGCACTGCCACAACATGCTCGAGCGTGGCCTGAGCCTGGGCATGACCTCCGACGACCTGTGGTTCGACCCCCTGTTCCTGGTTGTCAAGGGCATGCAGGACAAGCAGATGGACGTGCTGAACGCCATCAAGCTGTTCGCTGACGAAGGCCTGAAGTCCACCGGTGGTCTGTCCAACAACTCCAACGGCGCTCCCAAGAACGTCCGTCCCATCATGGACTCCGCTCTGGTTGCCATGGCTATGATGCAGGGTCTGACCTCCGCTATTGTCAACCCCTGCGACCTGCGCCTGATGGAGACCATCAAGTCCTGCGACATCTTCAAGAACCACGTTCTGTACTCCGACTCCTACCTGGATCTGTAAGGCAGGACTGCTGTAACGGAACAAATCCCACGCATTTTCGGCTGGGAGGGAACCTCCCTCCCAGCCCCTTTGTATATTACCCCCAGGAGAGGAATGGACAATGGAATATTGGCAGTATTTGTCCGGATTTGCCGCAGTGATTGTCCTTTTGCTGGCAATCCGATCTGCCGTCGTGAAAAAACGCAAACGAAAAGAGCGGGACTTTACCCGGAAGCTGGAGACGGTGCTGCAGCCCCGGGAGACCATTAAGGTGATCTGTCCCAACCATGGCAACCGCTGGATTCTGACCTCCCGGCGATTGCTGCTGGATACCAAGGATGGGTTTCTTGCCTATCCCTTCGGCAAAATCAAAAAACTGCAGGGCTTTGACAGCACCGGAAAAGCCACCACCAGCGTGGCCAAAATGAAACGCCTGACGATAAAAGTCGCAAAAACCGACGAAGAATACACCCTTGACAACAGTTGCGAGGAATTTTCCCAGCTGGCAGGTCAGCTGAAACGTCAGACAGCGAAAAAGAAGAAAAAATAGACCCGTCTTGCGGCGTGGTACATCATAAACCGGCTGCCGCAGCCGGAAGCAAACACACAATCAATTTATCGAAAGGACTTGCGTGTATGAAAGTAACTTTCCAAATCCAGGGAGCCAATCCCGTAACCATCGATTGCAACGCCGGAGATAATCTGCTGGAACTGGCCCGGCGGGCCAATGTGGCCATTGACGCGCCTTGCTCCGGCAACGGCTCCTGCGGCAAATGCCGTGTCCAGCTGGTTGAGGGAGAGTTGGAATCCATACAGAGCCGTCATATCAGCGATGAAGAGTACGAAGCTGGCTGGCGGCTCAGCTGCAACAGCCGCATTGTTGGCGACTGCACGGTGTTCGTGCCGGATATTGCCAGCGCATATCAGTCCCGGATGAAGACCGCCGACCTGAGCAGTCCCAAGGAAATTGCCATTTTCCAGGAGTGCCAGGAGCAGCTGAAAGAAAGCGGCATCCGTTTTGAAAATCCCTTCCTGGCGGTGCAGCTGGAGCTGGCTGCTCCCACGCTGGACGATACCATGCCGGACAACGAACGGCTGACCTGGGCTATTGAGGATGCCCTGGGGGTATCCCAGGTGGAGATCCCTTACTGTGTCATGGTGAAGTTGGCCGCAACCTTGCGGGAGGAGAATTTCTCCGTCTGCGTCAAGGGCTACCGCAAGGAAGATACCTTCTGCTGCATGGAAATCTGCGGCAAAGACGATACCGCCATTGTCGGCGCCGCCATTGACATCGGCACTACCACTGTGACCATGGTGCTGACGGATTTGGCCACTGGCAAGATTCTGGCCAAGGGCTCTTCCGGCAACGGTCAGATTCGCTACGGCGCTGACGTTATCAACCGAATCATCGAGCAGGGCCGTCCCGGCGGTCGGGTGAAGCTGCAAAAGGCCATTATCAAGGAAACCCTGAATCCCATCCTGGGCAACCTGTGCAAGAGCGCCGGCATTACCAAACGGGACATTCTGCGCCTGGCAGTGGGTGCCAACACCACCATGAACCACCTGTTTGTGGGCGTGGATGCAGAATCCGTCCGGATGGAACCTTACGTTCCCAGCTTCTTCGCCTGGGAAGGAATGCGGGCAGGGGATGTGAACCTGCTGGCCAACCCCATGGCTCCGGTGCTGATTGCCCCCAACATCGGCTCGTATGTAGGCGGCGACATCACTGCCGGTACCCTGGCCTCCGGCATCTGGGACAAGGACGAAATGAGCCTGTTCATTGACCTGGGCACCAACGGTGAAATCGTCTTCGGCAACCGGGACTTCCTGATGAGCTGCGCCTGCTCGGCAGGCCCTGCCTTTGAAGGCGGCGATATTTCCTGCGGCATGCGGGCCACCGACGGCGCGGTGGAGGCCTGCACCATTGACAAAACCACCATGGAGCCGACCTTGAGTATTGTGGGCGACCCGGGCCAGAAGCCGGTGGGTATCTGCGGCAGCGGCATCATCGATATCATTTCCGAGCTGTTCCGTACCAGCATCATCAATGCCAAGGGCCTGTTCGTTCGGGAAGGCAGCCGGGTAAAGCGGGACAGCCACGGCATGGGCCGCTATGTGCTGGCCACGGCTGAGGAAAGCGAAACCGGTCGGGAAATCTCCATCAATGAGGTGGATATCGACAACTTTATCCGGGCCAAAGGCGCTATTTTCTCCGCCATTGACACCCTGCTCAAGAGTGTGGATATGACGGTGGATATGATTGACTGCGTTTATGTGGCTGGCGGCATCGGCAGCGGCATCAATATGAAAAACGCGGTGAACATCGGCATGTTCCCCGATGTGGACCTGAGCAAGTTCCATTACATCGGCAACTCATCCCTCAGCGGTTCCTACGCCATGGTGGTCAGCGATGAAGCTGCAGCCAAGACCGCCGAGGTGGCTGCCAACATGACCTATCTGGAACTGAGCACCTATCCCGGGTACATGGACTCCTTTGTGGCAGCCTGTTTCCTGCCCCACACCGACGCCCGGCTGTTCCCCAACAGCGTGCAGGAGAAGTAACATGCAGCTGGATCGAATCCACCATGTGGCCATCATAGCTTCGGATTATGCCGCTTCCAAGGAGTTTTATGTAAACAAATTGGAGCTTCCTCTGGTGCGGGAGGTTTACCGACCGGAACGGAGGGACTATATTCTGACACTAAGGATCGGGGACGTGGAGGCAGAACTGTTTGTGGAGGAAAATCCCCCTGCCCGCGTCACCAACCCGGAAGCCCGGGGGCTGCGGCACCTGGCGTTCCACGTGGACAATGTGGAAACGGCAGCGGCGTGGCTGCGTGACAAAGGCATTGAAACGGAACCCATCTGTGTGGCCCCCTACACCAATTGCCGGATGACCTTCTTCCGGGACCCGGACGGTCTGCCCTTAGAACTGCACGAATAAAGGCAATACCTGCGATACAGACTGACAATACAAGAGGAACCAATATGCAGATTGAAAATCACAAAGAAGAAGTACCCTTTGCACACTATCAGGAAAAATTTCGTCAGTTGGACCCGGAAAGCGTAAAGCAGCGGCTTCAAGACGTATCCTGGGATGGAAGTGAGTTTACCCTGACGATGCTTGGCAGAACCTTTGCCATTTCCCACCCGGACTACGCCATCCGGGCACTGGATGGGGGCGCTCTGCCGCCGCTGCCTACCCAGACCTTCCTGCTGCGCTACCTGCTGGAGAGCCGGGACGTATTCTGGGCAGGCCAGTGGAAAACCTTCCGGGAAATGCCCTGGGGAGAAATGTACATCCAGCCCTATACCGGACGGGTGCTGACCCGGGCGGCCTTCACCTTCGGAACCCGGGTGGCAGCATTCCGGGCTGCTGCGGAGAAATTGGGCGCTCAGCCCATTGCCCACGGGGATGCCGGCTATGAATTTACCCTGATCGGCGGCTATCGGATGCAGCTGCTGGTGTGGGAAGGGGACGAGGAGTTCCCCCCCAATGCCCAGGTGCTCTACTCGGATAACTTTGCCGAAGGCTTCGCTGCCGAGGACCGGGTGGTGGCCGGAGATATTCTGATTTCCACCATCAAGCAGTATTTCTGAATGAAAAGCCTCTTTGCGCAAGCAAAGAGGCTTTCTGCGTATATGCCGCTGAGGGAAAAATAGAATTTTTCTTCGTAAATTTCACCAAATATCTTGCAAAACTTTTGGTAAGGTGCTATAATTTTCAGTTGAGAGTTTCAAAGATCTAACAACCCGAAGGAGCGTTTATTATATGGTACCTCAGGAGAAAATCCGAAATATCGCCATCATTGCCCACGTTGACCATGGCAAGACCACCCTGGTGGATGAGATGCTGAAGCAGGGCGGCATCTACCGGGAAAATCAGGCTACCGTGGAACGGGTGATGGACTCCGGTGATCTGGAACGGGAGCGCGGCATTACCATCCTGGCCAAGAACACCTCTGTACACTACAAAGATTATAAGATCAACATCGTGGACACCCCGGGTCACGCCGACTTCGGCGGCGAGGTGGAGCGGATTCTGAAAATGGTCAACGGCGTAATCCTGCTGGTGGATGCTGCCGAAGGCCCCATGCCTCAGACCCGGTTCGTACTGCAGAAGGCCCTGGAACTGGGCCACAAGGTCATTGTTGCCGTTAACAAGATTGACAAGCCCGACGCCCGGATTTCTGAAGTCATGGAAGAAGTCCTGGAGCTGCTGCTGGATCTGGATGCCACCGACGAGCAGTTCAATTCTCCCACCGTGTTCTGCTCCGGCCGTCAGGGTACCGCCTCCTACGGCCCCGATGTGGCAGGCACTGACCTGACCCCCCTGTTTGAAACCATTGTCAACTATATCCCCGCACCCCAGGGCGATGCAGAGGCTCCTCTGCAGCTGCTGGTATCCTCCATTGACTACAATGAGTATGTGGGCCGGATTGCGGTGGGCCGTGTGGAGCGGGGCACCATCCGGGTCAACCAGGAAGTGACCATCTGCGACTACCACGACCCCGAGGTGCGGCAGAAGGGCAAAGTGGTTGCCCTGTATGAGTTCGACGGTCTGGGCAAGAATCCCATTCAGCAGGCCAGCGCCGGCGAAATCGTGGCTCTGAGCGGCATGGCGGACATCACCATTGGCCGTACTCTGTGCGCTCCTGAGTGCGTGGAGGCCCTGCCCTTTGTGAAGATTTCCGACCCCACCATTGAAATGACCTTTGCCGTCAACGATTCCCCCTTCGCCGGTAAGGAAGGCAAGTTCGTCACCTCCCGGAATCTGCGGGATCGGCTGGAAAAGGAGCTGCTGAAGGACGTGTCCCTGCATGTGACGGAGCAGGGAACCGATGCCTTCAACGTGGCAGGCCGTGGTGAAATGCACCTGTCCATCCTGATGGAAACCATGCGCCGGGAAGGCTATGAGTTCTCCGTATCCACCCCCCGTGTGCTGACCAAGGTCATCGACGGCAAGGTATGCGAGCCCATCGAGCGGATGGTGGCCGATGTGCCGGAAGCCTGCATGGGTTCCGTGATTGAAAAGATGGGCCGCCGGAAAGCAGACCTGCTGGCATGACACCTATGGGCAGCCGCTACCGTTTGGAGTTCCTGGTACCTTCCCGGGGACTGTTCGTCTACCGTAACGAATTTTTGACCGATACCCGGGGCGAGGGCATCATGTCCTCCGTTTTTGAAACCTATGCTCCCATGAAGGGCGAAATTGAGCGCCGGCTCACCGGTTCTCTGATTGCCTTTGAAACCGGCGAGGCTGTGACCTACGGTCTGGCCGCCGCTCAGGAGCGTGGCAGCCTGTTCATTGGCCCCGGCACTCCGGTGTACGCCGGTATGGTAGTGGGCATTTGCAGCCGGAATGAGGATATGACCGTCAACGTCTGTAAGCGCAAGCAGCTGACCAACATGCGTGCCGCCGGTTCCGACGAAGCTCTGCGGCTGACACCTCCCAAGAACTACTCTCTGGAGCAGTGCCTGGAATTCCTGGCAGACGACGAGCTGCTGGAATGCACTCCCAAGAGCCTGCGGATTCGCAAGCGGGAGCTGGATCACGGTCTGCGGATGCGCAACCTGATGAAGCGCCGTGCTCAGGAAAATGGCTGATTGGAAGAAATTGGCCGCTGCCGGGCTGTGCCTGGCACTGACCCTGGTCTCCGGCTGTGGTTGGCGGCAGCTGATTCCTGCTGCCACCACGCCCACCACCCAAGCTGTGCAGGTGGAGCAAACCCTGCCCACGGCCGACCCCACTACCCAGCCGGTTCCGGAAACCACCCAGCCGGCTCCCACGGAGCCCCAGCCGGAGAGCTTCCTGCTGACCTTTGTGGGAGACTGTACCTTCGGCACGAACCAGGTCAACGCCTACGCCGAATACGGCTTTACCAAAACGGTGGGTCAGGATTATGGATATCCCTTCCGGAATGTGGCGGATTATGTTAACTCCGACGACGGAACCTTCCTGAATCTGGAAGGCCCATTGTGCGATGAGGGCAATCCCGTCCAGAAAAAGCACACCTTCCGGGGCCCGACGGAGTATGGAAGTATCCTGACAGAAAACAGCATCCAAGCGGTGACCGTAGCCAACAACCATGCCTTTGACTATGGGCAGAGCGGCTACGCTTCCACCCTGGCGGTTTTGGAGGAAACGGGAATTCCCTATGTACAGCGGGACAGCTCCGTGCTGCTGACCCTGGAGGGCGGCCTGAAAGTAGGCCTGTACGGAATGGTGTACTACCTGCTGGATGTACAGGATATGACCCAGGAGATTCAGGCCCTGCGGGATCAGGGTGCCGAACTGGTGATTGTGGCTCCCCATTGGGGCACCGAGGGAAGCTACCGTCCTACCCAGGAGCAGATGGATGTGGGCCATGCGGCCATTGACGCCGGGGCGGATATTGTGTGGGGGTCTCATCCTCATGTTTTGCAGCCGGTGGAAGAATACGGCGATGGGGTGATCTTCTATTCCCTGGGCAATTTCAGCTTCGGGGGCAACGGATATCCCCAGGATTTTGACACGGCGCTGATTCAGCAGGAAGTGATCCGTCAGGCTGACGGAAGTATCTGCCTGGGACAGCGTACCCTGGTGCCTGCCAGCGTCAGCTCTGTATCCGACCGGAACAATTACCAGCCTACGCCCTATGACCCGGGCAGCGAAGATTATGACCGGGTTATGTCCAAACTGGACGGAACCTTCCAGGGGCCGAACCTGCAAATTTCCGGATAGATTCCAAAGTCTTTCCCAAAGCCATAAAAATCCGAAAAAAAGATTGACCAAACCGCATTTTTCGGTTATAATGGTCAAGCATGACTGTTATCGTCATTACCTATGTGTTGCTGCGGCCTTTTGGCTGTCGAGCATATTGATTTTTGACAGGAGGTGTATCCGATTATGAAGCGTACCTATCAGCCCAGCCGTCGTCATCGTTCCAAGGTTCACGGTTTCCGCCAGAGAATGGCTACCGCCAACGGCCGTAAGGTTTTGGCCCGCCGCCGTGCCAAGGGCCGCAAGGTTCTGTCCGCCTGATGCGCTTAACGATGTGGGTCAAGGAAAATAAGCGCCAATGAGCGAAACGGGAGCTACAGCGGGGTGAATGAAGCATTCGCCCCGCTCCCTTTTTAGGACGCAATGGGGTTGGAGAGAGGTTATGAAATATTCCAGTGCATTAAAACTCAACCACATTTTTCGCCGGCTGTACCATACCTCCGGATTTGCTGACGGATACCTGGTGCTCTACGCCAGGAAAAACCGCACGGAAGGCAACCGGGTGGGCATTACCGTCAGCAAGAAGCTGGGCAAGGCCCATGTGCGCAACCGCACCCGCCGTCGTCTGCGGGAGATTTACCGGCTCCATGAGGAGCAGTTCCAGCCAGGCTGGGACATTGTGGTGGTTGCCCGGAGCAAGGCTGTGGATGCAGACTTTCAGCGCCTGACCAGAAGCTATCTGGCTCTGGCCAAAAAGGCCGGCCTTCTGAAAGCGCCGTTGGAGGCGTAAGCAGTCCTATGGTAAAAAATTTTCTGCTGTTTCTGATTCGGTTTTACCAGCGCTATATTTCCCCGGGACTGCCGGCCCGATGCCGGTTTCGGCCCACCTGCAG
>USHP01000067.1 GCA_900554625.1 uncultured Eubacteriales bacterium
GCTCCGTACACGGGGTGCCTGTGGAGCAGATACATTTTCATGAGGTGGGCAGCATAGACGCTGTAGTTGACATAATCACAGTATGTCTGTTGATGCATGAACTCTCCCCCGAATATGTCTGTGCCTCCCCTGTCCATGTGGGCAGCGGCACTGTGCGCTGTGCCCACGGTATTCTTCCTGTCCCCGCCCCTGCCACGGCGGAGCTGCTGCGGGACATTCCCATGTACGGCGGAGAAATTGCCGGGGAGCTGTGCACCCCCACCGGGGCTGCGCTGCTGAAGCATTTTGTCACCAAGTTCTCCGATATGCCCCCCATCCGGGTGCAGACCATGGGCTACGGTATGGGCAAAAAGGATTTCCAGCGGGCCAACTGCGTCCGGGTTTTGCTGGGGGATACCGAAGACAAGCCGGAGCGGATTTTGTCACTGCAATGCAACGTTGACGATATGACTGGCGAGATGGTGGGGTTTGCCCTGGAAAAGCTGCTGGAATTGGGGGCGCTGGATGCCTTCACCGTGCCCATCGGGATGAAAAAATCCCGCCCGGGGATTCTGCTCAGCGTCCTGTGTCGGGAGTCTGACCGGGAAAAACTGGTAAAAGCGCTGTTTCACCACACCACCACCCTGGGAGTCCGGGAGGTTCTCTGTGACCGCCATACCTTGCACCGGGAAATCAAAACCGTGGACACGCCTTTCGGGAAGGTACACAAGAAGGTCAGCTCCGGTTATGGTGTTCATCGGGAAAAGTATGAGTATGAAGATCTGGCCGCCATCGCAAGAGAGCGCCAGATGAGTCTGGAAGAGATATTGAAGAATCTGTAATGGAAAAGCCGGACGTCAAGCGTCCGGCTTTTTGCATATGTCTGGCCGGAGAAACAAGAAAATCTTAAGTTTTATCCGGTTCCATTTTGTAGGATTTTGTGATAAAATGTAAACAATTAAACCTTATCTCAGCAAAGAACAGGAGAAACCCTATGGCAGGAAAATTTGAAAAGCCCCGCAGCCGGGAAGACAGAAACCCCGCTGCTGCGCCGATGGAGCGCAGACCTACCCCATCTCGGACGGCTCCCGCCAGACCGGCCCAGGAACAACGGCAGGCCCCGAACAGACCGGCGCCGGAGCGTCGGCAGGCACAACTGCAGAATTCACCCCGGAGTCGGGGAGAAAATAATCTGCCCACCAGACGGCCCCGCCGCCAGCGCCGCCGGAAGTCCGTGTTGCCTATTGCAGCAGTGACAGGCGTCCTATTGCTGGCGCTGGTGGTGTGCCTGAGTGTTTTTGGCAAGGAAAAAGCCACTTCCTCCAACCAGCCGGAGCAGATGGAAACCCAGGAGGAAACCCAGCCCCTGACCGTAACCGCCCGGGCGACCATAGCCTCCCAGGGAGATTTGCTGATGCACGCCACCATCTTCGGAGAAAAATGGGATGGCAATTGCTATGTAGGTGACGGCAAATATAATTTTGATTCTCTGTTTCAGTATATTTCCCCCTACACTTCCAAGGCAGACTTCATGGTAGCCAATCTGGAGACCACCCTGGGCGGAGACAGCTTCCCCTACCAGGGCAATCCCAGCTTCAACTGCCCCGACGCCCTTTTGGACTCGCTGACGGGAGCGGGGTATGACATGCTGCTCACCGCCAACAACCACTGCTACGACACGGTAATGACCGGCCTGAAACGCACGGTGGAACAGGTGCGTAAGGCAGGGATGACGGCGGTAGGCACCCGGCTTTCTTCCAACGAACCCCGGTATGCAGTGGTGGATGTGAACGGCATCCAGCTGGGAATTACCTGCTACACCTACACCATGGTCATGGACGCAGGCAAGCCCCGGCTGAACAACAATTCCCAGGTGGAACAGCCGGAATTGGTGAACTACTTCAGCACGGAAAATCTGCCCGCTTTCTACTCGGAATTGGAATCCGTCTGCCAGCAGATGAAGCAGGACGGAGCCCAGGCTACCATTGTCTACATTCACTGGGGTACGGAGTACGAAACCACCGAGGACGCCACCCAGCGGGCTATGGCTCAGAAGATGTGCGACATGGGCGTGGACGTGATTATTGGTGGTCATCCCCATGTGGTGCAGCCCATGGATCTGCTCAGCAGCACCACGGACCCGGAGCATAAGACCATTTGCATCTACTCTCTGGGCAACGCAGTTTCCAATCAGCGCATTGAAGAAATGAACCTGAAAACCGGCCATACCGAAGATGGCGTCATGTTCAGTGTCACCTTTGAGGAGTATTCCGACGGCACTGTGAAGGTGGCGGAGGTGGATGTACTGCCTACCTGGGTGAACAAATTTACCAATGCCAACTGGAAATACGAGTATAACATTCTGCCCTTGGACAAGGCACAGCAGGATCAGTGGATAACCCAGTTCAACCTGACCCAGGAGCAGTATAACAACGCCTGCAAATCCTACGACCGTACCATGGCCATTCTCGCCCCGGGACTGAACAAGTGCCAGACCTATCTGAGCCAGGATGGGGCAGAGCAGCCCCAGACCGAGGCAACCACGGAAGTTAC
Source organism: uncultured Eubacteriales bacterium (assembly GCA_900554625.1). Classification (GTDB taxonomy): domain Bacteria; phylum Bacillota; class Clostridia; order Oscillospirales; family Oscillospiraceae; genus Faecousia. The sequence goes on from USHP01000067.1 coordinate 2,533, forward strand.
GCAAGCGGCATAAGACAAAAATGTGTGTTCTGACAGAATGGATTTTCTTGTCAGAACACGCATTTTTTGTGGGAAAAAGCTACCGCCATCGAGTTGTGGTTGTCGGGTGTCCACCGGACACCCGCATTGGGAGGTTCCAGGCCCTTCCTTTCAGGGATAAACAAAAAAGCAAATACTCGAATGAGTATCTGCTTTTTTGGTACGCCGGAAGGGACTCGGTACACTAAGGAGCTGCCGCCATCGAGCTGTGGTTGGCGGGTGTCCACTGGACACCCGCATTGAGTGGTTCGAGTCCCTTCCATTCGGGAATAAACAAAAAAGCAGACACTCAAATGAGTATCTGCTTTTTTGGTACGCCGGAAGGGACTCGAACCCCCAACCCTCGGAACCGGAATCCGATGCTCTATCCATTGAGCCACCGGCGCATACCGCTTATCAGCCTAGCTATTATAGCAGTCTTTTCCGGCTTTGTAAAGAGGTTGGGGAAAATATTTTTTGAAAGGGAACCTTACAGATGCAGATCCTTGCTGCGGAACAGCAGAATTCCTGCCACGGAGCACACGAGAGCCGCCAGCAGCAGAATCCCGGCAAAGAGGAAAGCCTGTTCTTCCCCAGCGGCCAGCCCCCCTGCCTGGAAGAGGGTGAAGAAGGTGGCATACTTGACTTTTTCCAGTTTGCCGCCCATATTGGCAAGCATTTGCAGAATGTACATCAGCACCGGGATTCCGGCGCCAAAGGTAAGGCTCAGCTTGGCTTCGCTGAAGCTGCACGAACACAGGAAACAGAAGCCGCCAATAAACAGGTGCAGGCACAGCAGTCCACCGTTGACCTGCAGCAGCTGCCTCAGTTCCAGCTCCCCCGGGAACATCCCTTCGGAAACGAACCATTCCAGTGCAGTGCTGTAGGCCTCCAGCAGGACAATTCCCGTAACCAGGACCATCCACTGGGTAAACGCCACCCGGGAGCGTTTTACCGGAGCTGCCAGCAGAGCCGCCATGCTGCCCTGATCCACGTATCTGGCAACCAGTCCGTTGGCCCGGATGATGATATAGACCATGGGGAACACCAGCAGAATCATGCCGTACAGATAAGAAGTCATGAAACCCATCAGGGTATCCTGACCGCCCACCATTCCTACAGCTGCCATCAGTTCCGGCATCAGCTCCTCGAATTGCTTCAGGGCGTCCGCCATCTGAGGATCGTACATGCTGATAATCATGGATATGTACATGGTCAGAATGGCAACAAAAATCACCAGCAGTTTCCAGGAACCTTTGAGCTCCTTGCGGTACAGTGTCAGATTCATGGCCGATCCTCCTCTGCATAATAGTGCAGGAAGATGTCTTCCAGGGTCTGCTTTTGGGTGAGGGTGACCTGGCAGGGATTCAGCCGGTTCTGCTCGCCGCCGAAGGCCTGGGCAAAGTCTGCCGCCTCCTGGGGTGCAGCCAGGGTAACGGTATAGCGTTTGCGGTGCTTGGCACCCAAGGCGCTGGCGCTGTCCAGGGCTACCAGCTTTCCGTTGCGGATAATGCCGATGCGGTCACAGGTGCGCTCCACTTCCTCAAACATGTGGCTGGACATCAATATGGTTTTCCCGGCGGCTTTTTCCTCCTGAATCAGTTCTACAAAGCGGCCCTGCATCAGCGGGTCCAGGCCGCTGGTTGGTTCGTCCAGAATGAGAATGGCCGGGTCGTGCATAAAAGCGGCTACAATGCCGATTTTCTGCTTCATGCCTTTGCTCATTTTTTTGATTTTGCCTTTGGGGTTTGCTTCAAACCGGGCAATCAGTTCCATCATCCGATTTCCCCGGGACATGCCCCGGTACTTTTGCAGAAAACTCAGGTAGGCCCAGCCGTCCATATCTCCGAAAAAGGCAATTTCTCCGGGAATATAGCCCAGATTTTTCTGAATCCGGGCGGCATCTTTCCAGCAGTCCATACCATTTATGGTACAGCTGCCGCCCCGGGGCCGGAGAAATCCCATCAAGTGACGAATGGTAGTGGTTTTTCCGGCGCCGTTTGGTCCCAGAAAGCCGAAAACCTCTCCGGGAGCAATGGAAAAACTCAGGTCAAAGATTCCTTTCCCCTGACCGTAATCCCGGGTCAGGTGGGATACTTCCATCATGCCCATAAGCAAATCTCCTTACCGTCTGAAAATCAGACTGGAAAAATCAGGTTTCTTTGTCCATGTGGACAATCAAGTGGGGATAGGTCATGCCGATGTTCTGTTCGTCAAAAATATCCTTGACCCGCTTGGTGGCGGCAAAGTACACATCCCAGTAATCCGGGGTTTTGACCCACAGACGAAGACTGTAGGAAATGGCGCTGTCGCCGTAAGCGGTAATCACGGCATTGGGAGCCGGGTCCAGCAGAACGTTGTCCATGGTGCCGGCCAGAACCAGGGCATCCAGCACTTTCTGGGTGGGGGCGTCGTAAGAGGCGGAGACGTTGATGTCTACCCGCCGGGTGCCGGTGGAGGAGTAATTGACAATCTGCGCCGCTACCACGGAGCTGTTGGGAATGGAAATGACCTTGTTGTCCGGGGTGGCCAGTACGGTGTAGGTCATGTTGATTTCCTGAACGGTGCCGGACTGGGCGGCAATCTCCACATAGTCGCCGGAGTGGAATGGATGGGTGTACAGAATGGTAAAACCGCCGATGATGTTGGAAACCATATTCTGCAGCGACAGGGAAAGTGCCAGGGTCAGCACACTGGCCAGGGCCACGATGCCAGTGACATCAATGCCCAGTGCGGAGGCGGCGCTCAGGCCGGTCAGCAGGTAGATTCCGGCCCGCACCAGAGAAAGAATCAGACTGTGGGCCGCTTTTTCCAGTTTGGATTTTTCCAGGGTTTTGCGCAGCAGTGTCAGTATAATTTTGGTAGCCAGGATGCCGATAACCAAAACGATCAGCGCTCCGCCGATCCGGGAAAGAACGGGAAGACGTAAAATTGTAAAAATGTCCATAGGCGTGCATCTCCTTCGTAAAAATTGTTACAGATATTATACCAATCTGCCGGAAAAATAGCAAGCGATTTCCCCGAGAGACCAAAGGAAAGCCGGTGCTCCGTTTGCAGAAAAGATATTAAACACAATTTAAGAAACCTGCCCCTTCCTTCTTAAGAAAATTGGTGATATAATACCATTACTTAGTGAAGAAAGAGGGATGCCCCATGTATAATATCCTGATTTGTGACGATCAGCCGGACATCGTCAACGCCCTGAAAATCTATCTGACCCCGGAAGGCTACAACCTTTATGAGGCCTTTACCGGTCAGCAGGCGCTGGATATTGTGAAGAATAACGAAATCCATTTGATTTTGCTGGATGTGATGATGCCCGTCATGGATGGCATCACGGCTACGGCCCATATCCGGGAAATTTCCAATGTTCCCATCATTCTGCTCACCGCAAAATCCGAAACTGAGGATAAGGTCCTGGGCCTGAACGTAGGCGCGGACGACTACATTACCAAGCCCTTTGTACCGGTGGAAGTGCTGGCCAGAGTTCGCTCTCAGCTGCGCCGCTATGCCCGGCTGGGCAGCTGCCCGGAACCCACCGGAAATCAGATCACCCTGGGGGGCATTATCCTGGACGACCGGACGAAAACCGTCACCGTGGAAGGAGAGCCGGTTTCCCTGACCCCTACAGAATATGCCATTTTGCATCTGCTGATGGCAAACCCCGGCAAGGTGTTCTCCACCAAGGTGCTCTACGAATCCGTCTGGCAGGAGGCAGCTCTGGGCAGTGAAGGTGCGGTAGCGGTCCACATTCGCCATCTGCGGGAGAAAATTGAGATCAATCCCTCCGAACCCCGGTATCTGAAGGTGGTTTGGGGCCAGGGATATAAGATGGAAGGGGAGAGCAGATGAAAAACCACATTGCGTTCAAGTTCCTGGCGATTCTTCTGTGCACATTGGCGCTGTTTGGCAGTGTGGCCAGCACCGGTGCCATTGTGGCCCTGACCGGTTCCGGGCTTTACGATAAGACCGTGCAGCAGGTACGGGAGTCGGAGATCAAAATCTGGGGAGAGAATTTGGCCACCGGCGTTGCCATGCACTACAGCAGTGTGGAACTGGGCGGCTGTCCGGAAGCGCTGGTTGAGGAGCACGTCCGCGGCGGGGCTTGGTCTTACTACTCCATCTTTAACTGGGAGAAAGCAGGCTATGCTCTGAAAGACGCTGAGGGCAACGTTCTGGAAACCGGAGGCAACCTGACGCAGGAGGATGGCGGGGCGGTTTATACCTTCCCGGTTTCCGGGCAATATCTGCATCTGGTTTCCACAGAGTCGCAGATGCAGCAGATTGAAGTTCCGACCCAGACTGTGCAGGCAAAAATCTACTCGGACGAGGAAACGTATATTTACAATGCCATTCCCCAAACCGGTGCGGCGGTGTATGGTGCGACGTTCTGGGATCGGAACGGCCAGACGGTTTATAGGAACTCCGGAGACGGAGAGATTCTGGGCATGGTGATGTACGATGAGAATGGAAATGTTCTCTATCGTTCCAACCGATCGGAATATGTGGAAATTGGGCAAGTGTCCCAGCTGGAGCTGACGGGAATCGGTTCCAATCTGATTTACGAAGCCTATTCTTCCCAGAGTGTGGGAGAGCTGTCCCAGGATGAAATGGGCTGCATGATTTTTACCGCCTCTGTTCGGCCGGAGCAGTCCCAGGAGCTGACTGCGGAGGAAGCCGTGACGGAAGCTGCGGAAGCCACGGAAGCTACCAATCCGCCGGAAACCCAGCCGGTGACGGAAGCGGCCACTCAGCCCGCTGCGGAGCAAACCCAGGCAACGGTGCCGGCTGAAACCGGCAGCCCGATTGACACTCCGGCAGAAGATAACGGACAGCAGCCGGAAACTCAGGAGCAGCTGACAGAAGAGACAGCAGCTCCGGCAGAAGCCGCTGCTGCGGCAGAGGGTGAGGCAGCGCAAATCAGCGAAGATCCGCAGACGGAAACCACGGCTCCGGCAGAAACCGCGCCGATGGAGACGGTGCCGCCTGAAACCCAGCCGCCCACGGTTCCTGCGGCAAATATTGTACAGCAGACGGAACCTGAACCAACCGAACCTGCGCTGATTAACGGAAAGACGCTGGACCAGTACGATATTTCCCGCTACGAATACGTCGATGACCAGACCCACAACACCATGGTTGCCAAGTGCGTCTATGTTCCCATGCCGGAGATGACCCTGGAGCTGTATATTGTGCAGGGGGGACTGGTGGATGACGGACTGTTCTCTCTGCTGGAGGTTGTGCGGGGATTCCGCAGTGACTTGTTCCTGATTCTGGGAGTCAGCTTGCTGGCCTTTGCGATTTTGGGCGTGTACCTGTGCTGCGTGGCAGGACGCTCCCCCAAGAGCAGCCAGGTGCAGGCGGGCGGATTGAACCGGATGCCGCTGGACGTGTATCTGATACTGGCAATTGCCAGTATCAGCGGCATTATCGTTGTGGCGTGGGACGGCGCCAGTGTGGCGCTGGAACAGAACTTGCAGGTGGGATGTGTCTTTGGCGCTGGTGCCGGATTCCTGGCTTGCCTGATTTTTGTGGGACTGTGCTTCGCCTTTGTGGCACAGATTAAGACACCCAACGGTTTCTGGTGGCGCAATACCCTGATTGTCCGTGTGCTGTGCCTTCTGGGACGGGCTGCACAGTGGGTGCTGCGCGGACTGCTCCCCTTCTTGGGCAGAGGGCTGAAAAAGCTTGGCGGCGGTGCAGGCAACCTGCTGAGCAAGCTGATGCGGCAGCTGAAGGAGAAAGCCCATGGCTTCCTGTCGTTG
>USHP01000068.1 GCA_900554625.1 uncultured Eubacteriales bacterium
CTCTTCCACCCATCCCATCAAGAGCATTGAGGACTTCAACGGCATGGTGATCCGCACCAATACCGCCCGGCTGCTGAAGCACCGGCGGATGATCCTGGAGCTGATGCTGTCCTCCCACTGCCGGGACTGCACCACCTGTGACAAGCACGGCAAGTGCACCTTGCAGAAGCTGGCCTACCAGATGGGCATCAACGGCGTCCGGTTTGAAAATCACCGGGAAGTCCAGCCTGTGGACTTCTCTTCTCCCGCCATTGTCCGCGACCCCAATAAATGCATCCTCTGCGGCAACTGCGTCCGGGTCTGCAATGAAATCCAGGGCGTGGGCGTGCTGGGCTTTGCCCACCGTGGTACAGAAGCTACCGTCAGCCCCGCCTTCAACCGGAATATGGCGGAAACAAACTGCGTCAGCTGCGGCCAGTGCCGTGTGGTTTGCCCCACCGGCGCCCTGACCATCCATCACAACATGGAAGAGGTCTGGCGTGCACTGGGCGATCCCAATACCCGGGTAGTGGCCCAGATTGCCCCGGCAGTCCGGGTGGCTGTAGGTGAAGCCTTCGGTCTGCCCAGAGGAGAAAACTCCATGGGTAAGATCGTGGCGGCACTGCACCGGATGGGCTTTGACGAGGTTTTTGATACCTCCTATACGGCGGACCTGACCATTATGGAAGAGTCTGCGGAGTTCCTGGACCGGGTCGGAAAAGGCGGAACCTTGCCGCTGATGACTTCCTGCTGCCCCGCCTGGGTGAAATTCGTGGAAAATGAGTATCCCGATTTCAAGGCCAATCTCTCCACCTGCCGCAGTCCTCAGCAGATGTTCTCTGCGGTCATCAAGGATTACTATCGTGACCCTGTAAACAGCGAGGGCAAAAAGACTTTCGTAGTATCCATCATGCCCTGTACTGCCAAGAAGATGGAGGCCCGCCGCCCCGATTCTTACACCAAGGGCGAGAAGGATACCGACTCCGTCCTGACCACGGTGGAGCTGATTCGCATGATCGACGGCCATGGCATCAACTTTGAGTCCCTGCCCAGCGAAGCCTGCGACATGCCCTTCGGCATTGCTTCCGGCGGCGGTGTGATCTTCGGTGCCACCGGCGGTGTTACCGAGGCAGTGCTGCGCCGACTGGTGGACAGCCACGATACTGCTACCCTCAACGCCATTGCCGATTGCGGCGTCCGGGGAGACAAGGGCATTAAGGAATTCACCGTTCCCTACCAGGGTATGGACATTAACATCTGCGTGGTTTCCGGCCTGGAAAATGCCAGAAAGGTGCTCAACGCCGTGAAATCCGGAGAAAAGCAGTACCATTTCATTGAAGTCATGGCCTGCCCCGGCGGCTGCGTCATGGGCGGCGGCCAGCCCACCGACGGCGTCAAGGAGCGCCAGGCCAAGGCCCGTACCAAGGGCCTGTATGCCGCTGATGGTGATATGGTCATCAAGAAGTCCGACGAAAACCCGCTGATGGATATTTTCTACAACGGCTATTTCAAGGGCAAAGCCCACGAACTGCTGCATAATCCCCATTAAGGTGTGCCCCGTTCTGTTTCCTGGGAACGTGTTTGCACATAAGTAAACGAAATCTGTTTCCCCCAAAGCCCAAAGGCTTTGGGGGAAAATTTTTGAAAAGTCAAAAAAAGATGCGTCGATTTCTGCATTTGATCCGTCTAATGGATAGAAAGGAAACAGGCGGCATCGAATGCCTAAAGCCAAATTTCCATGAAAGGAGTGATGCGTATGGATGAAGAAAGATTTGCCCAGGCGCTGTTTGCCAGCCAGGAAAAATTCTACCGAATTGCCTATGCCTATGTAAAAAACGAGCACGATGCCCTGGATGTACTGAGCGAAGCTGCATATAAAGGGCTGAAATCCTTGAAAAGCCTGAAAAATCCCGAGTATTTTGACACATGGATGACCCGTATTGTACTCAATGCGGCTGCGGATCTGATCCGCCGGAATTCCCGGGTGGTGCATCTGGAGGAGGAAACTTGGGAAGCGATACCGGTACCGCAAAACGGCCTTGCACTGGAGGATTCTCTGGATATCTTCCAGGCGTTAGATTTGTTAAGTGCGGCAGAACGATCTTGCGTGATTTTGAGGTACTTTGAAAACCATTCCTTTGTCACAATTTCGCAGATTCTGAATGAATCGGAATCTACTGTCAAATCCCGGCTTTACCGGGCACTGAACAAAATGCGCAAAGCACTGCAATAAGGAGGAAATGAACATGAACATTGGAAAAGAAAAGTATGACAACATCGAAATTCCGGAAAACTTGAATACAGTCTTGAACGAAGCCATCCGCAAGGCAAAGAAGGAGCGCAGAGTACGGCTGCGGTGGGTTTCCAGCGTGGCGGCAATGCTCTGTCTGCTGTTCCTCGGCGCGAATATTACCCCGGTGTATTCCTATGCGTCCCAGATTCCGGTCATCGGTTCCGTGGTGCAGATTCTGCACATTGGCACAGGCGGAGAACGGACCGATGGTGTCCAGGCGGCGGCAGAAGCAGAGGGCGAGAGCGTACAGATTCGCTTTGAAAGCAGCTCTGAGCAGCTGAATTCTGCACTTGTGTACGATGTTTCGTACTTGCAGGCACCGAACCGCTTCGTAATGAACCTCCATGGCGTGCGCAGCATTGACTTTGACAGCATTCGCCAGAGCTTGCTGGACACCCAGGCAGTGCAGGATGTATATCGGTGCATGATCGGCGATGATTCCAGCTTTGGTTTCGTGGTGGTGCTGAACAGCGGCTATACCTACGAGATTACAGAGTATGAAAATCCCGCGTCTTTGTCTGTGGAATTCCGCCAGGAAGAGCAGGCTCAGCCGGAGCAGACGATTTACTATCTGCGCTCTCAGGCGGTTGCCTATGGTGAAGAACTGGGAATGCTGAATGAACAGTTCTTCCGGTGGGAGGCAACCCAGCTGAAAACCCAGGAGGGCGACTATATTGTGACCATTGGTCAGTATGCTACGCAAGAAGAAGCAGAAGCAGCGCTGCAGGAATTGGAACAGGAGTTCGGCGGTGAAACAGGTTTGTACGTCGCCTCCGGGCTGCAAAATGAGATTCCCCAAAACTAAAAGAAGTACTTGTAAAAATCCTCAGAGCGAGAATTGGCACCCCCACTGCGGTGGGGGTGCTTTTGTGTCCATTCTTAGTCTGAACATTTAATTTTTAAATGCTTATGATAGATTCATAAATACGCGTTGACATCGCCGGTTCCGAGTGATATAGTATGTCCCATCAAGTATTTCCTGTGCGCACAAATGTACGCGGGATTGTAAGAGAAGGAGAGAAAAGACTATGAAGAAAATGCTAGCCCTTGTCCTTGCTGCATGGATGCTGATGGCCTTGACGGCCTGCGGATCTTCCGGTGCAGGCACCCAGACCACCGCTGCCGGAGAAGTAGCGGCGGCTGCTTCTGACGGTGAAACGTACGTCGTGGGTGTGTGCCAGCTGGTACCCCATGAGGCATTGGACGCCGCTACCCAGGGCTTCTGCGATAAGCTGACCGAATTGCTGGGAGAAGGCAATGTAGAAATCAAGGTTCAGGTCGCTGCCGGTGACTCTGCTACCTGCGCTCCCATTGTCAATGCCTTTGTGGCGGAGGAAGTGGACCTGATTATGGCCAACGCCACCACTGCTCTCCAGGCAGCTTCCCAGGCAACTGCAGATATCCCCATCCTGGGTACCTCCGTTACCGAGTACGGTGTGGCCATGGGTATTGAGGACTTCAGCGGCACCATCGGCGGCAATGTCTCTGGCACCTCTGATCTGGCTCCTCTGGACCAGCAGGCCCAGATGGTGAAGGATTGGTTCCCGGATGCCAAGAATGTGGGCTTGCTCTACTGCTCCGCCGAACCCAACTCCCAGTACCAGGTGGACACGGTTCAGAAATACCTGGAAGAACTGGGCTTCACCTGCACCCAGTATCCCTTTGCCGATTCCAACGATATGGCGGCGGTTACCCAGACCGCTGCGGATAACTCCGATGTGATCTATGTTCCCACCGACAATACCGCGGCTTCCGGTGCAGGAATTATAGACGGCATCTGTCAGCCTGCGGGCATCCCGGTCATTGCCGGTGAAGAAGGCATCTGCGGCGGCTGCGGTGTGGCTACCTTGTCCATCAGCTACTATGATTTGGGCGTTAAGACTGCGGAAATGGCAGCCCAGATCCTCACCGGTGAGGCGGATATTTCCACCATGCCTGTGAGCTATGCGGACAATTTCACTCCGAAGTACAACGCAGCCATCTGCGAGGCCCTGGGAATCACTCCCCTGGAGGGCTACGAAGCTATCGGATAACACAGAAAATGCACGAGCGGGCGAGGCAGCTGCGGCACCTCGCCCACTTCCGGCGAATGGAGAATGACAATGACAAACTTTCTGAACGCATTGCCCGGTGCCGTTTCCCAGGGGCTGATCTGGGGCATCATGGCCATTGGCGTATATCTGACCTACAAAATTCTGAGCATTTCCGACCTGACGGTGGACGGTTCCTTCTGTACCGGCGGCGCAGTGTGCGCCGTGCTGATGACCGCCGGGTATAGTATCTGGCTGTCCATGCTGCTGGCGGCGCTGGCAGGTTTGCTGGCGGGTTTGGTGACCGGATTTTTTCACACAAAATGCGGCATCCCCGCCATTTTGTCCGGCATTTTGACCCAGCTGGGACTATGGTCGGTGAACCTGGCCATTATGGACATGAAGGCCAACGTAGCGCTGAATGTGAATAATTTTGACCTTCTGGTTTCCCTGCGGTATTTGCAGGAGGTGCAGAAGGGGACGCGTCCTTTCTGGCAGCATCCCATTTTTGTGGTGGGACTGATGACCATTGCCCTCATTGGGGTGCTGTACTGGTTCTTCGGTACGGAGTTGGGCGCTTCTATCCGGGCCACCGGAGCCAACGGCAACATGGCCCGGGCGCAGGGCATCAACACCAGCTTCAATCAGGTGTTGGGGCTGGGACTGTCCAATGCATTGGTGGCTCTGTCCGGCGCCATGCTGTGTCAGTACAACGGCTTTGCTGAAATCAACATGGGCCGGGGCGCCATTGTCATCGGCCTGGCTGCCATCATCATCGGCGATGTGGCCTTTGGTAAGATTTTCCGCAACTTTGGCCTGAAGCTGCTGGCGGTTTCCATTGGCTCGATTATCTACTATGTGGTGATTCAGTTCGTCATCAGCCAGTTCAAGATGAACACCAACTACATGAAGCTGATTTCCGCGCTGATCGTGGCGCTGTTCCTGGCGATTCCCTACTGGAAGCAGCAGTATTTCCACAAGAAGGGCAAGGTAAGACAGAATGCTTAAACTGGAAAATATTTGGAAAACCTTCAACCCCGGCACCATCAACGAAAAAGTAGCCCTGCAAAACTTAAGCCTGACCATGGAGGAAGGGGACTTTGTTACCGTCATCGGCGGCAATGGCGCGGGAAAATCCACCATGCTTAACGCCGTGGCCGGTGTCTTCGGCGTGGACTCGGGAAAAATTTTGATTGACGGGGTGGATGTGACCAATCTGCCGGAATACAAGCGGGCAAAGTACATTGGTCGGGTATTCCAGGACCCAATGATGGGTACCGCTGCCACCATGCAGATTGAGGAAAATCTGGCATTGGCAGCCCGCCGGGGCCAGAGCCGCACCCTTCGTGCGGGCATCACCCGGGCAGAGCGGGAAGCCTATATGGAACAGCTGAAAATCCTGGGCCTTGGCCTGGAAAACCGGATGACTGCCAAGGTTGGTTTGCTGTCCGGCGGTCAGCGTCAGGCGCTGACGCTGCTGATGGCCACCTTGCAGCGGCCGAAGCTTCTGCTTCTGGACGAGCATACCGCAGCCATCGACCCCAAAACCGCAGCCAAGGTGCTGGACGCTACCCAGCGAATTGTGGAGAAGGATCATTTGACTACCCTGATGATTACCCACAACATGCGTGACGCCATTGCCTATGGCAATCGCCTGATTATGATGTATGAAGGCCATGTGGTGGTTGACGTGTCCGGAGAAGAAAAGAAGAAGCTGACGGTGGAGCAGCTGCTGAACCTGTTCAGCCAGGCCTCCGGCTCCGACGAAGTGGATGATAAAATGGTGCTGTCCTGAATAAGCAGAAAATTGCCGGAAAACCAAAGGGTTTTCCGGCAATTCTTTTGTGATAGGGAAGATTTATCACCCTTTTACCGGAGCGGCGCCCAGGTATTCTTCCAGGCACAGCCCGGAATCCTTCAAGTCCAGGGCAACCTCTTTGCCCACATAGCGGAAATGCCAGGGCTCATCAATGATACCGGTGTAGTACTCCTTATCGGAACGATAGCGTACAATGAAACCGTAATCCCAGCAGTGCTCCTGAAACCAGACCACGGCTTCGTCGCCCAGCAGGTCTACCGCCAGACCCAGATGATGTTCGCTGGTACCGGGCACAGCTACAGTTTCCAGAGCCTTGTCCCGGGCCTGGGAAAAGTCCATGTCCAGATTTTCCATATATTCCTGAGTACGGTTTTCCAGAATGGTGGTCTGCTCCTTCACAGTCCGGTAGGCGGAGTTGAAGATATAGTCGATGCCGGCGTTATTGCAGTCTTGCAGCATCTGCACCAGGGCGTCATAGCAGCGCTGATCCACATCGTGGTAATCCACCACGTTCACAAGCTCCAGCTGATAGTCGGCAGGAACCGGATTGCGGGCGTTGACCAGAATCACGTCGATGCCCTTGGGGGTAAAATAGTGGGTTCTTCCGTCGATGACCGCAGGCCCTACGGCGGCGGAACCATCCTCTGTCAGATAGTACCGATACTGCCCCTGTTGAAGCCAGCCCCGGGCCATCCATCCGGACTCGTCAAAATAGTATCGTTTCCCGTCGATTTCCTGCCAGCCCACAACCATGGGACCTTCGGAGGAGAAGTAGCGTGTACCTTCTTCCGTTTCCTCCCAGCCAGTGCGCATTTTTCCGTCTTCCTGGAAGCAGTAAATCTCCTCGCCCAAGGTGGTAACGCCCGTTGCCAGGATTCCCTCGGAATCAAAATAGTACCGTCCCTCTTCCAGATTCAAAAATCCGGTATACATAATACCGTCGGCGTCAAAGAAATAACGGTTTCCTTCGATATCTTTCCATCCGGTGACCAGAATGCCTTGATCCAGATAGTATCGAAAATCATCCAGCCAAAGCCAGCCTTCCACCATGGTGCCGTTGCCGCCGAAGTAGTAGGTGTTCCCATCCAATTCCTGCCAGCCGGTGGCCATGACACCAGAGGGGTCAAAGTAGTAGGTAGTGCCGTCAATCCCCTGAAAACCGGTATAGGGCGTACCGTCGTTGTGGAGAAAGTAGCGCTGCTGTTCCAGTTCCAGCCAGCCGGAAACCGGATCACCGTAGAAATCCCGGTAGTAGCGCACACCTTCCTCTTCCACCCAGCCGCTGCGGTCTACGAAATTTTCATACCAATACCAGCCGCCCGCTGTGGAAACAAGAATTGCGGCGCACAGAATCCCAATTGGCAGAATTTGCCGGATTTTCTCTTTCATTTCCAGCCTCCCCGGAAGTACTTGGTGAAATTATAACCCGAATTATGCCGGAATGCAACCCATGACCAAAACGGGAAAGAGAATTCACAACCCCTAAGGGAAATGATAGGAAAAACTTAAGAAGTTTGCCAGTAGAAATTTTGCCGGAATCTGGTATAATAGAACCAAAACAGGATTTCTTTCCCGGTATAGAGCTGAAAATGGATACGGAGGATGATACTCATGGCATCCCAGGAAACCAAATTGAAAATTCTGATCACCACGGATTTGTTCACGACGGAAACCAACGGCGTGGTAACGTCGGTGAAAAATCTGTTCGATCAACTCACGGCCAAAGGGCACGATGTGCGGATTCTGACCATATCGGATAGCTTCCATTCCCACAAGGAGGGGGCGGTGTATTATGTCCGCTCGGTGCCGCTGAAAGGGGTGTATCCCGATCTGCGGATGCCCACAACCTACCGCAGCCGTTTGATTCAGGAAATCATTGACTGGAAGCCGGACGTGGTGCACAGCCAGTGTGAATTTTTCAGTTTCCAGTTCGCGGCCCGCATTTCCCGGATCACCGGCGCGCCCATTGTTCATACCTATCATACCTTGTATGAGCAATATCTGACCTCCTATGTAGTGCCCAGTAAGCGGCTGGGAGAGTTTGTGGCGAAGATGTTCTCCCGGAACCGGCTGCGCAATGTGAAAACCCTGGTTGCCCCCACCCTGAAGGTGGAAAATGCCCTTCAAGGTTACGGGCTGCACGCACCCATCAGCGTGGTGCCCAGCGG
>USHP01000069.1 GCA_900554625.1 uncultured Eubacteriales bacterium
GGCCTATCACGCGCTGTCCATCTTCGGTGACCACAGCGACGTTATGGCCTGCCGTCAGACCGGCTTCGCCATGCTGGCCAGCAACTCCGTGCAGGAAGCCTGCGACATGGCGCTGGTGGCCCATCTGGCTACCCTGAAAAGCTCCGTGCCCTTCCTCCACTTCTTTGACGGCTTCCGTACCAGCCACGAGATCCAGAAGATCGACGCGCCCGAGTACGACGAGATCGCCAAGCTGGTTCCCTGGGACAAGGTGGAAGAGTTCCGCGCCCGCAGCCTGAACCCCGATCATCCCCATCAGGCCGGTACCGCCCAGAACCCCGACATTTATTTCCAGGGCCGTGAGGCTGGCAACAAGTATTACCTGGCTGTGCCCGAGATTGTCGAGGAGACCATGGCGCAGGTGGGCGAGCTGACCGGCCGCTACTATCACCTGTTCGATTATGTGGGCGCTCCTGACGCGGAAAAGGTTATCATCGCCATGGGTTCCGGCTGCGACGTGGCCGACGAAGCCGTGACCAAGATGGTTTCCATGGGCGAAAAGGTGGGCGTGATCAAGTGCCACCTGTACCGTCCCTTCTCCGTGAAGCACTTCATCGCGGCTATTCCCGCGACCTGCAAGAAGATCGCCGTGCTGGACCGCACCAAGGAATCCGGCTCTCTGGGCGAGCCTCTCTACCTGGACGTGTGTGCTGCCCTTACCGAGGCCGGCCGCAACGACATCAAGGTGGTGGGCGGCCGCTATGGCCTGGGCTCCAAGGAGTTCACTCCCACCCATGTGAAGGCCGTGTTTGCCAACCTGGATGGCGAAATGAAGAACCACTTCACCGTGGGCATTGTGGATGACGTGACCGGCACCAGCCTGCCCGTGGGCGAGCTGTTCAACGCCGCTCCCAAAGGCGCCATCAGCTGCAAGTTCTACGGCCTGGGCTCCGACGGTACCGTTGGCGCCAACAAGAACTCCATCAAGATCATCGGTGACCACACCGACAAGTACGTACAGGCTTACTTCCAGTACGACTCCAAGAAGACCGGCGGTGTTACCGTTTCCCACCTGCGTTTCGGTGACAATGCCATCAAGTCTCCTTACTACATCAACAAGGCTGACTTCGTCGCCTGCCACAACCCCTCCTACATCACCAAGGGCTTCAAGATTGTTCAGGACGTTAAGCCCGGCGGCGTGTTCCTGATCAACTGCCAGTGGTCCATGGAGGAGCTGGAGCATCACCTGGATGCCGCTTCCAAGCGTTACATCGCCAACAACAACATCCAGCTGTACACCATCAACGCCATCGACCTGGCTATCAAGGTTGGCATGGGCAAGCGTACCAACACCATCCTGCAGTCTGCATTCTTCTCCCTGGCTAAGGTTATGCCCGCTGAGGATGCCATCAAGTACATGAAGGACGCTGCTGAGCACTCCTACCTGAAGAAGGGCCGCGACGTTGTTGAGAAGAACTGGAACGCCATCGACGCTGGCGCTACCGCTTATGTCAAGATCGACGTGCCCGCTTCCTGGGCTACCGCCGAGGACAACAAGCCCGAGCTGGTTCTGGAAGGCCGCGAGGATACCGTTAAGGTTGTTAAGAACATCCTGACCCCCGTGGGCAAGATGGACGGCTACAGCCTGCCTGTTTCCGCTTTCGACGGTCTGGCCGACGGTCAGTTCCCCCTGGGTGCTGCTGCTTACGAGAAGCGCGGCGTTGCCGTTACCGTTCCTCACTGGGACGAGACCAAGTGCATCCAGTGCAACAACTGTGCTTATGTCTGCCCCCATGCTACCATCCGTCCCTACGCTCTGACCGAGGCTGAGGCTGCTGCCGCTCCCGCCGGTGCCCGTCTGGTTGACGTGAAGGCTGGCAAGGGCAAGGGTGTCTACAAGTACACCATGGCCGTGTCTCCTCTGGACTGCATGGGCTGCGGCGTCTGTGTCGGCGTCTGCCCCACCAAGGCCATCACCATGGTTCCTCAGGAACAGGAACTGGCCGAGCAGGATGTCTGGAACTACATGGTTGCCAAGGTCTCCGAGAAGAAGGATATGCAGGACACCACTGTCAAGGGCTCCCAGTTCCACAAGCCTCTGCTGGAGTTCTCCGGCTCCTGCGCTGGCTGTGCTGAGACCAGCTACGCCCGTCTGGTGACCCAGCTGTTCGGCGATCGGATGTACATCTCCAACGCCACCGGCTGTTCCTCCATCTGGGGCGGCCCCGCTGCTACTTCTCCCTACACCGTCAACGAAGAGGGCCACGGTCCCGCTTGGGCTAACTCCCTGTTCGAAGACAACGCTGAGCATGGTCTGGGTATGTACACCGCTCAGGCTGTGATCCGCGAGTCTCTGGCCAACAAGGTCAAGACCGTTATGGAAAACACCACTTCCGAGGAGCGTAAGGCTGCCTGCCAGAACTGGCTGGATACCTTCACCGACGGCGAAGCCAACAAGGCTGCTACCAAGGCTCTGATTGCCAACCTGGAAGCCAACGTTTGCTGCGACACCGTTAAGGACATCCTGTCCAAGAAGGAATACCTGTCCAAGAAGTCCATCTGGATCTTCGGCGGCGACGGCTGGGCATACGACATCGGCTTCGGCGGCGTGGACCATGTGCTGGCTTCCAACAAGGACGTCAACATCTTCGTCTTCGATACCGAAGTTTACTCCAACACCGGTGGACAGGCTTCCAAGGCTTCCAACATCGGCCAGGTTGCTCAGTTCGCAGCCTCCGGTAAGGAGACCAAGAAGAAGTCCCTGGCTGAGATCGCTATGAGCTACGGCTATGTCTACGTTGCTCAGATCGCCATGGGCGCTAACCAGGCTCAGACCATCAAGGCTATCTGCGAGGCTGAGGCTTACAACGGTCCTTCTCTGATCATCGGCTACGCACCCTGCGAAATGCACTCCATCAAGGGCGGCATGACCAACTGCCAGGCTGAGATGAAGAAGGCTGTTGAGTGCGGCTACTGGAACCTGTTCCGCTTCGATCCCTCCAAGGAGACCGGCAAGTTCCAGCTGGACAGCAAGGCTCCTAAGGATGGCTATCAGGAATTCCTGATGAACGAGGCCCGCTACAGCCGTCTGACCCGTGAGTTCCCCGAGCGTGCAACCGATCTGTTCGCTAAGAACGAGGCTGCTGCTAAGGAGCGTTACGAGCACCTGGTGAAGCTGGTTGAGATGTACAAGGACTAATCCCTTTTCCCGGGATTTCTACTGATTATCTCCGTTACCTAATGAACCCGCCCTCGTAATCGGGGGCGGGTTTTTCCAGATTTTAACGGATCGGAGGAGATTGTTTATGAAAGTATTGTTGATTAACGGAAGTCCCAGATCCAGAAGCAACACCTCCCTGGCTCTGCACCAGATGGCGGAAGTATTTGCCGCCGAGGGAATCGAAACGGAAATTCTCCACCCGGGCAAGGAAGCCATCCGGTGCTGCATCGCCTGCTGCAGCTGCCGCAAAACCGGAAAGTGCGTTTTTGACGACATGGTCAACGAAGCAGCTAAAAAGCTGGAGGAAGCCGACGGCATGGTGGTGGCAAGCCCAGTGTATTATGCTTCCGCCAATGCAACCCTGATTGCCTTCCTGGACCGTCTGTTCTACAGCACCAGCTTTGACAAGCGGATGAAGGTAGGCGCATCGGTGGTGGTGGCCCGCCGGGGCGGATGCTCTTCCACCTTCGACCAGCTGAATAAGTATTTCACCATTTCCGGTATGCCGGTAGCCTCCAGCCATTACTGGAACAGCGTCCACGGAGCCGCTCCGGGAGAGGCTGCACAGGACGCAGAAGGCTTGGTCACTGTCCAGAATCTGGCAAAGAATATGGCTTTCCTGATGAAATCCATTGCCCTGGGTAAGGAAGCCTATGGCCTTCCGAAGGCGATACCCAAGGTTTCTACCAACTTTATCCGATAAGGAGAACACTATGCTCTGTACCGTTGTGGATATCCGGGGAGATTACGCCTATGTAAAATACCAGGATACAGGCGTTGTTTCCGAAGTTGCTATCGCCCTGCTGCCCTTTGGGGTGGATGTGGGAGATCAGCTGAAATTTGAAAACTACGAATTTACCCAGGTATGAGAAAAGCCGCTGACCAAATGGGTCAGCGGCTTTTGCTGTTATTTTTTCTTTTGGTTTTGCTGCATTTTCAGGAACTGTTCTTTCATTTTCTGCAAACGGCGCTGCTGTTTGCGTTCCCGATTTTGCTGGAACTGGGAACGGATGTCCGGTGGCTGATCCATCAGCTTTTCTTCCGGAATGTTCCGTTCTGCCAGACGTTTGTCGGTAAATTCCCGGGCTAAGGTGTAGCATACCGATGCCAGAGGAATCATCAGCAGCATACCGCCGACACCCATCAGACCGCCGCCCACAGTGACGGCCACCAGCACCCACATACCGGGAAGGCCGATGGAAGTACCCACCACTCTGGGATAGATCAGGTTGTTTTCCAGCTGCTGAATCACCAGGAACATGGCCACGAAGGTCAGTGCCTGGAATGGATCGTTCACCAGAATGAAGAACGCACCCACTACACAGCCAACGAAGGCACCCACCACAGGAATCAGGGCGGTGACGCCAATGATGACGCTGACCAGGGGAATGTAGGGCATTTTGAAAATCGCCATGGCAATGGCAAACAGACAGCCCAAAATGCACGCTTCCAGACACTGTCCGGAGATGAAGTTGGAGAAGGTGCTGTTGGTCAGACGCAGAATCCGGATAATCTCATCCACTTTAAGTTCCGGAAGCAGCGAGTACAGAATCCGGCGTCCCTGCCGGGCCAGAATTTCCTTGCGGATCAGACAGTATACGGCAAAGGCGATGGCCACAACAGTATTGATCAGGGCATCGGTGACGCCGCCGATGACGACTACAGCACTGCCCATAACGGTGCTGATTTGGTTGCCCAGAAAGGACAATGCATCCCCAAGAACATTGGTCCAGTTCAGCGTTTGCTGGTTCAATTTCTCCTGTATCCAAACTCTGAGATCTGGATAATCCTCCATGAATAGCATCAGACTGTTGGCGGTACGGTCAATAAAGGCGGGAATCTTTTCCGACAGGGAAGCCCAGGTCAGCTGAATCTGGGGAACCAGCAGTTCGATTACAAACATAATCACCAGAATCAGTGCCAGAATGGTCATGATAATGGCAAATGCCCGGCGGATACCAAGACGGTGAATTCCATCCAACTGATGTTCAATGATGCGCATGGGCACATTGAAGATGAAAGCAATACCGGCACCGGCAACGAAGGGGGAGATCAGGTGCCAGATGCTATCGAAAACGGTTTTTACGCGGTCGGTATCCAATATAAGCCAGCCGAACACAATACAGCCGGCGATTAAGAAAAACAGACTGCGCATTGCCCGCTTGTCAAAGTGCATATTTCTACCTCCTTTTCCGTTTTAGTATAACGGATTTTGGGGAAAAACCAGTGAACAAGTTGTAAATTTACCGATTATTAAGCAGGCTGCGCAAAGTCTGGCACAACCCGTCCACGGCATCCTCCCGGGTGGCCCAGCTGGTGCAGAAACGGATCGCCCGATGGGTTTCATCTACCCGTTCCTGTTCGCAGAAAACATACTCCTTTGCCAGTTCGGCCAGAACCGCATCCGGCAAAATGGGGAAAATCTGGTTGGTGCTGCCCGGAACCAGGTAGGGAACGTTCAAACCATCCAGAGTGTTCCGGATTTTATCCGCCAGGCGGACTGCGTGGGAGGCGATGTCCACATACAGATTGTCGGTCATCAGCACATCAAATTGAATCCCCAGCAGACGTCCCTTGGCAAGCATAGCGCCGTGCTGTTTGATGAGATACCGGAAATCCTCAGCCAAAGCGGGATTGCCGATAACGACCGCTTCCCCAAACAGGGCACCCACTTTGGTACCGCCGATGTAGAATACATCGCACAGCCGGGCAATATCTTGCAACGTCAGGTCATTTTCTCTGGAGGCAAGACCGTAGCCCAGTCGGGCACCATCCAGGAACAGATACAGCTCCAGCTCCCGGCAGGTCTGGGACAGAGCTTCCAGCTCGGCCAGGGAGTACAGCGTACCCAGTTCCGTGGGATTGGAAATGTAAACCAGCTTGGGCTGGACGGTATGCTCGAAACTGCTGTCTGCCCGGTGGGCCAGCACAGCGGCGCGTACCTGCTGTGCCGTGATTTTTCCGTCAGCGGAAGGCAGAGTCAGCACCTTATGTCCTGTTGCTTCCACAGCGCCGGTTTCGTGGGAGTGAATATGCCCGCTGACAGCACACAGCGCACCCTGATGGGGCCGCAGCGCGGCAGCAATCACCGTCAGATTGGTCTGGGTTCCGCCTACCAGAAAATGCACTGCCAGATCTTCTCTGCCGCACAGCGCTTTGATCTTGGCGGCAGCGGCGGCGCAGTAGCAGTCTTCCCCGTATCCCGGCGTCTGTTCCAGGTTGGTGCGGCACAGTGCCTGCAATACGGCTTCGTGACAGCCTTCGCTGTAATCGTTGTTGAAATATACCATAGGACCTCTCCTCACCTTACGCATTTTCTCCATTTTACCCCGTTACAATACCCCCTGTCAAGATGCATATTCCGCCCTGCAGAGGCATAGGTTTTCTCAGCAGCACACAGCATCGGAGGGTTGCCTATGAAAGAATGCTTATGCAAGCGAGCCTGTGAATTGGCTGTGTACATGATCGAAACCGGTGCCACTGTCCGGTCTGCTGCCCGGCAATTCGGCATTTCCAAATCCACGGTGCATAAAGACCTCACCCAAAGGCTTCGGCAATGTAACCCCGGCCTGTTCAGCCAGGTACGGGAAGTGCTGGACGAAAATAAACGCGAGCGTCATATCCGCGGCGGCATGGCCACCCGCAGAAAGTATAAAGGAGAGTAGCAAGGGATATGCAGAATGCAAAATGTACCCCATTTTGCATTCTGCATGCGAAGCTCAGGGATTACAGATCGTCTGCATCCTGGATAGGCGTTTCCATGGGGTCCGCAGGGCGGCCGGTGTAGCTGCCGAAGGGGTCCGTGACGATTTTTTCTTTGTTTTTCTTGTTCATAAAAGCACCTCCCAATCTTACATTTGCCCAAAATGGGGAAAAGATTCTTGCCTTTTTCGGGGGAAAGTGGTAGAATCAGGATACCATTTCGGAGGTGTGCTATGTTCGATATTACCTTGATTGCCATGGGAAAACTGAAAGAAAAATTTTATCTTTCCGCTGCGTCGGAGTATGCCAAACGGCTGTCAGGATACTGCCGGTTTACGCTGCTGGAGCTTCCCGAAGTACGCCTTCCGGAAAATCCTTCTGCCGCAGAAATTCAGGCAGGTCTGGAAAAAGAAGCGGAACTGATTTTTTCCAAAATCCCCAAGGGCGCCTGGCTGTGCCTCTTTACCCCGGAGGGGAAGGAGCTTTCCAGTGAAGCCTTTGCGGAAAAGCTGGCGGGTGTGAAAAATTCGGGAAAATCCTGCGCCTGTTTTCTCATTGGTTCTTCTTTCGGCATGGCCCAGCGGGTGAAGGAGCGGGCAGACTTCCGGCTGTCCATGGGCCCGATGACCTTTCCCCACCATCTGGCCAGAATAATGGTGCTGGAGCAGCTGTACCGGGCGGAGGCCATTCAGGCAGGAAGCAAGTATCACAAGTAATATACGGGTCTAAATCGGCACAGAAATTGTGCCGATTATTTTATGCGAGATACCTTGACAGATGAGGTATCTCGTGTTACTATACGTTCAGAAGGAGGGATGACCCATGTCCATCGCCGGTGATCTGATCCGTGGGCATACCGATGCCATTATTTTGGCCCGGCTGCTCCGGGGCGACAGCTACGGCTACGAAATCAACAAAGTGATTTCCACCCTCTCCTCCGGCCGGTTTGAACTGAAGGAAGCCACCCTCTACACCGCCTTTAAGCGATTGGAGGAAACCGGCTGCATTACCTCCTACTGGGGTGACAGCGGGGCAGGAGCCCGGCGGCGATACTACGCCATTACCCAGACGGGGAGGCAGACTTGCCAAAAACTTTTGGAGGAGTGGCAGGAGACCAAGGAAATTATGGACAAACTTCTGGAAGTGGAGGAATGGAAATGAGAGATCGGAAACGTTTTTTAGCAGCTATGATATCTGTGATGATGGCAGCAAGTGCGTGCTCAGGAATAACAGTATTTGCAGCTGAGACAGACAACATTGATATTGTGACTATAGAAGGTGGACAGGTTCAGGGGGTGGAATCGGACACAGAAGGAGTAAAGGTATTTAAAGGTATTCCACTTGCAGCAGATACTTCAGGAGAAAATCGCTGGA
>USHP01000070.1 GCA_900554625.1 uncultured Eubacteriales bacterium
ACCCTGGATTTGCTGCTGGGGAAAAACCGTACTAGCCCCACGGCGGTATCGGAAGAGATTGCCAAACGCTTCCGGGAAATTCTGGTGGACGAGTACCAGGACTCCAACGGTGTCCAGGATGCGATTTTTACCGTTTTGTCAGAAAAACGGCAGAACGCATTTCTGGTTGGCGATGTAAAGCAGTCCATTTATCAGTTCCGACTGGCAGATCCGGGGATTTTTCTGGAAAAATATCGGGATTTTCTTCCTGTAGAACAGGCACAGCCCAAACAGGGAAGGAAGGTGCTGCTCAGCCATAATTTCCGCTCCGGTGCGGAGGTGATTGAAGGTGTCAACGCGGTGTTCGGAACCTGTATGCGCCCCAAGGTTGGCGGCCTTTTCTACGGCGAAGCGGAACAGCTGCGGGAGGGCATTCCCCATATCTCCCTGGAAGAGCCGGGGGTAGAGCTGTACGCCCTGGAAGTCCGGGAGGATGCTTACGCAGAAGAGACGGATTTTGTGGCCCAGAAGATTCAATCCATGCTCCGGGAGGGAACAACCATCCGCAAAAACGGGAAGCTCAGCCCGGTAACGCCGGATGACATTGTGATTTTGCTCCGTTCTCCCGGAAGTGCCGGCGGATATTTCCAGCGGGCGCTGGAGAAATTGGGAATCCGATGCACCTCCGGCGGCGGAACGGACCTTTTGCAAACCGAGGAAATTGCTACTGTCCGGGCGTTGTTGCAGACCATCCAGAATCCCCGTCAGGATATTCCTTTGATTACCGTACTGGCAAGCCCGATTTTCGGCTTTACCGCTGATGATCTTGCCCGGTTTCGGAGCCGGCAGAAAAAGGGCAGCGTTTACGATGCGCTGTTGCAAAGCGATACCCCTAAGAGCCGGGAGTTCCTGGACATCTTGGGAACCCTTCGCCAGGAAGCCCGGCACAGCACCCTGACAGCATTGCTGGAGCGCTGCTTCTGCCTGACCCGAATGGACAGCCTCTATGCAGCTACAGCAGGCGGCGAAGCCAAGCGGGCCAATCTTCAAACCTTCTATCAGCTGGCGGCGGATTACGAACAGGGGAATCTGCGGGATTTGTCTCAGTTTCTGGACTACCTGGAATCTTTGGAAGACCGGGGACTGGTGATGCCGGGGGCAGCCAACTCCGGATGTGTCAGCATTATGAGTATCCACAAATCCAAAGGACTGGAATTTCCGGTGGTGTTCTTGTGCAACTTGTCCCGGAAATTCAATCAGGAAAGTTTGCGGGCGCAAATCCTTTGCGATAAAACCCTGGGCTTGGGACTGTCGGTGGCGGACCGGGAAAAGCGGATTCGCTACCCGTCCATTGCTAAACGGGCCATTGCAGTAAAAATGGAGGCGGAAAGTGTCTCCGAAGAATTGCGGGTTCTGTATGTTGCCATGACCCGGGCTAAGGATCGGCTGATTATGACTTACGCTGCCAAAAGTTTGGAAAAGGACTTGCAGCAGATCGCTCTGCGACAGGATTTTGACGGTGGTGAACTGCTGTGCCGGGATGCCATTTGCCTGGGGGATTGGGTACTGTTGGCAGCAATGAGCCGCAGGGAAGCAGGAGAGCTTCATAACCTGGGCGGCAGACCAGGCCATACCCAGTTAAACGAGTACCTGTGGAAAATTGCGGTCTGCCAGTCCCCGGAGCCAGTACAGGAGAACGGTCAGATGCTGCAGCAGAGTACCAGCCTTCCGGAAGGGGTACAGACCCGACTGGAAAACGCACTGGCATTTCACTATCTTCATATTGCCGCCACCATGGCACCGTCCAAACAGACGGCCACCGGCCGCAAAGGACGACTCAAGGACGCAGAAGCGGCAGAAGACACCCAGGAACCAAAGAAAGCCCAGCGAAACTGGCGCCAACCAACCTTCAAAAACCGAAAAACCGATGCTCGTGCCTATGGTGTGGCCATGCATGCTGCCCTGCAATATATGGATTTTCGAATGGGAACTTCGGCTGAGTCGGTTGCGCAGGAGGTTCAGCGATTGGTGCAGTCCGGTGTCCTTACTCAGGAGCAGGGACAGCTGGTAAACTGCCGGCAATTGGCGGAATTCTTTGCAACAGAAATTGGAAGAAAGCTTGCCGCCGGAGCAGAGTGCCTTCGGGAATTCAAGTTCTCCATTCTGGACGACGGCTGCCATTATGGGGAAGGTTTGGAAGGCGAACAGGTTCTGCTGCAAGGTGTGGTAGACTGTGCCTTGCTGGAGAAGAATGGCATCACCATCGTAGATTTCAAAACCGATGCGGTTACGGAGCAAACCCTGAGCGCTGCGGTGGAGCGTTACCGCCCCCAGGTGCAGACCTATGGCCAGGCGCTGAGCAGGATCTACGAGCAGCCGGTTATCGGCATGTATTTGTATTTCTTCCACCGAAACCAGCTGGTTTCGCTCTGATGAAGAAAAGGCATAAGTATATCAGTGGGGCACCCAGTAGGGTGCCCCATGCGCCGTTTAGCGGCAGTTCTTTTCCTGAGTCTGGTTGGTGTTCTGGCTCTGATGCTCGTTGCTGGTGTAGGTCTGGCGCTCGTTCTGGGTCTGGGTCTTCTGCTGCATGTTTTTCTGGTTATTCATACTTCGTGTCCTCCGTTTTTGATCACGGCTTTGCCGCAACCCTATCATGCCCAGCTTTTCAAGATTTATCCTTGGCTTTGAAAAGAAGGCTTGCCACCAGTCCTGCCAGGATGGCAGCGGTGATTCCTCCGGCGGAGGCTTTCAGGCCGCCGGTGAAAATGCCAAGGAATCCATCTTCCTCAACCGCCTCCCGGACACCTTTGGCAAGGGCGTTTCCAAAACCTGTTAAGGGTACCGAAGCTCCGGCCCCGGCAAAGTCTACCAGGGGCTGGTACAGCCCAACAGCCCCCAGGAAAACACCGATTACCACATAACTGACCAGAATCCGAGCCGGTGTCAGCTTGGTTTTGTCAATCAGAATCTGTCCGACCAGACACAGAAGCCCGCCCACCAGAAATGCTTTTACATAGTCCATGTTATCTGCCTCCTACAATGCACACAGCGTGGCACACACCGGGAATGGGCAGTCCCTGTTGAGTAGAAGTGGGGGAGAGCAGCGCTCCGGTGCCGCAAAACAGAATTTTCTTTAGCTTCCCACTTTGCAGCTGCCCCAAAAGATACCCGCACAGGGTAATGGCGCTGCACCCACAGCCGGAGCCGCCGGCGTGTACATCCTGCTTGGTGTTGTCAAACACCAGATTGCCGCAGTCCGTCAGCTTTCCGCCCAGACTGATCCCGTCTTTCCTCGCCAGCTCCATCAGCATCTCTTTGCCGATTTGTGCCAGATCTCCGGTGACAATCAGGTCAAAGTCTTCTGGCCCCGTTTTCAGATCATCAAAGTGAGAGCGGATGGTGGCGTAGGCGGCAGGTGCCATGGCGGCGCCCATGTTGTTGGCATCTTTGATGCCTAGGTCGGTGACGGTGCCGATGGTACAGGCCGTGATTTTGGGGCCTTTCCCTTGACGGCAGACCAATGCCGCACCGGAACCGGTGACCGTCCATTGGGAGGTGGGAGTTCGCTGACCGCCGTAACCCAGTGGGAAACGGTACTGCCGCTCGGAGGAGGCAAAATGGGAGGAAGTCATGGCTACCACCTTATCCGCGAATCCGCCGCCCACTGCCATGGAGGCCATCAAAAGGCTTTCCGACATGGTAGAACAGGCACCATAAAGCCCTAAATGGGGAATCCCGGTATTTCGCAGACTGAAAGAAGAGCCGATGCATTGATTCAAAAGGTCGCCGGAAAACACCAGGTCAAATTCTCTCTGATGCATACCAGCCTTTTCCGCAAGTTTCCGCAAAGCCTGCTGCTGCATGTATTTTTCTGCTTGTTCCCAGGTTTTCTGACCAAAATAGGTGTCCCGGCATTTGATGTCAAAGGTATGGGCCAACGGGCCTTCCGCTTCTTTTTTTCCTGCTACACTGGCCCAGTGGGTGATGACCGGAGGTTCCGGCAGGGCAAAACTTTGTCTGCCTCGTTTCAGATTTGCCATAAAAGCACCTTCCTTTGTTTTTCCTTATTATGTCCAGGGGTTGCAATGGCAATGCAGGTTGCGTATAATGAGGAAAACATTCAGGAGGAAATCACGATGGAAAAATACATCCGAACCGCCCGGGAAGAAGATCTGCCCCGGATTCTGGAAATTTACGCCTATGCCAGGGACTTTATGGCAAAAACAGGAAACCCCAACCAGTGGGGCAATCACAATCCGCCCAAACACCAGCTTCAGCAGGACATCCGCGATGGGAATCTGTTTGTTGTGACGGAAGGGGAGAAAATCCATGGTGTGTTCTTTTTCTACATTGGAGAGGACCCAACCTACCGGGAAATCTTCGGCGGCAGCTGGCACGCCAGCCGTCCCTACGGAACCATACACCGCATTGCTTCCGACGGTACCGGGGGAATTTTGAGTTCCGCCGTTGCCTATGGGGCAGAGCGTATTGATTACCTGCGCATCGATACCCATGAAGACAACAAGGTGATGCAGCGGGCGGTGGAAAAGCAAGGGTTCCGCCGCTGCGGAATCATCCACATCGCCGACGGTTCCGAACGCATTGCTTACGATCGGATTGGTTAGAGTTCTTCGTCACAATTTCAACACAATTTGTTCATAATTACCGTAAAATTCTGGAAAAACGTAAGAAACCATTAACTGTAGATTAAGAAATCCTTATCCTTGTTGCATCTTGGCCGCCCCTGTGCTATGGTATGCCCAGCCGCGGTAATCGGGACGCGGCAGAACAAAATAAGGAAGTGTTTATCATGAAATGCAATAGAAAAGGATGCGCAGTGGCGGCTGCATGTTTGGCGGCAGCCATGGCGCTGATTGCGTGCGGAACCTCTTCTCAACAGAATCAGCAGGAGCAGACTCCTACCACGGTGGTTTCTTCCACGCTTACACAGCAGGCTGCGGATGACGCGCAGACCAAAACCATGAAGGGCGTGGTCAATACGATTGACACCGGCCTGGATATGCTGGTTCTGATTGTAGATGACGCATACTACAAGTTTGAGATCGGTGACGTAGATTTGACCGGATTGGAACCGGGTGATACAGTCACGGTCACCTATACCGGCGAAGCACAGCCGGATTCGGAAACTGTGGAAGCCGCACTGGTATCCGTTGAAACAGCGGAATAAACAACAAAAAGCAGCCCCACTGGAAGAAGCTTTCCAGTGGGGCTGTTATATTGTATTTTTAGTACAGCTTTGCGCCGGCGGGGATGTGATCGTCCACCATCAGGCAGTGGAGCTTCTCCACACCTTCTTCATGATGAATGGCAGAGATGATCATACCGCAGGAATCAATGCCCATCATCCTCCGGGGAGGCAGGTTGGTAATGGCGATCAGAGTCTTGCCTACCAGCTCTTCCGGTTCGTAGGTGTCGTGGATGCCGCTGAGGATCACCCGATCCTCGCCGCTGCCATCGTCCAGAGTGAACTTCAGCAGCTTCTTGCTCTTCTTCACAGCCTCGCAGGCCTTGACCTTGACAGCCCGGAAGTCGGACTTGGCAAAGGTTTCAAAGTCCACATAATCTGCAAACAGAGGCTCCACCTCAACCTTGGAGAAGTCAATGACTTCCTCTTTCTTAACCACAGGAGCGGCGGGTTCTTCCTTCTTTTCACTCTTTGGCATGTCCATAGGCTTCATGATGGGGATAAGATTCCTCACATGGAATAGCTGTGTAGAAGCCCTGTTAATACTGTGCTTTGCTTACAGGTCACATTTTCCCGTGTGTGATAACTCTGTACATTTCCCTGCTGAAAGCATACACCATAGTGGTGCTCCAAGTGGTGTATGTGGTGCAACTCCAACCTTTCGCACCTCCGAAAGATTGTAGTTAATATTATAACAGTAGAATCTCAGAATTTCAATGGGTTTCAGGTCGTCCCGTAAGGAATCCAGAAAAAACTTCAATACTCTGCTTACATTCACTCTTTATATTGTGCCCGTCTAAAGCGTGGTTATAAACGGATATGCAAAGTTCAATCCCGTACTACGCCACGCCGTTAATCCTCTATCACAAGACAATTTACCTTTTCAAGGATCTGCTTCAGGGAACGGAAGCCCAAATCGCAAAAGTAATCAGCGACGACCCGATCATCTTTTTCGAGCCACTTTGTCGAGCTGGGGTTGATGTTTATTTTGTTGTTCATGTGAATCACTCCTACCGGATTTTATGAGATTGCCCTCTCACTTTCTCTTTGCCGAATTTTTTTGCGAGATTCCCACAGTTTTTTGCTCGTTTCCAAAATATTTTTCGGAAGCAGAAGAATTTGGAGGAAGGCGGCATATTCTTTGGAATGAATTCTCATGCGCTATTGACAAAACTATCATCAGGATGATATAATGTGGTTGTATCATTACAATGATAACGGAGGCTTCATATTATGAGCGTCATTCAACTGCTTCATGGAACCGACCACATCATCGAGGTTCCGGATATTCATATCGGTAATCCGCACAACGACTATGGCATGGGTTTCTACTGTACCCGCGTCGATGAAATGGCTCGTGAGTGGGCCTGCAAAAAGAACACAGACGGTTTTGTCAACAGCTACGACTTTGACACGGAAGGACTGAAGGTGCTGAATCTGTTGGACGGAACGCATACGGTCCTGAACTGGATGGCTCTTCTGCTTCAGTTCCGCACCTTCAAGCTGGACTCCGAAGTTGCCGTTGATGCAAGGGACTATCTTATTGACCACTATTCAATTGATTTAACCGGCTACGATGTTGTGATTGGCTATCGGGCAGACGATTCCTATTTCCAGTATGCAGAGTCCTTTGTGTCCAACACCTTACCGCTCAGAAGTCTGAACAAGGCTCTAAAGCTGGGCAAGCTCGGTGAGCAGACGGTTGTCATTTCTCAAAAAGGCTTTGATCGGCTGCACTTCGTGAATGCTTATCCGGTCAGCAAGAGCGTCTATTACCCCAAGTTCTTGGATAGAGATACCAAAGCGAGGGATACTTACCGTAAAGAGATCAAGAAAAGCAAGTCTTACCGGGACGACATCTTCGTGCTGGATATCTTGAGGGAGGAGATGAGCAACGATGACCCACGCATACAGCGAATCTTATTTGAATAATGCCAAGGATCGTCTTTCCTCTTTCTTCGACTATGCGATCAATGACTGCAAGCTAAAACCGGATTGGATCACAGCACTCTTCATCAATACCGGCTACGCCGAACAGTTTGAACGAGGCAACCCCGCCTATGTTGCAGGGATGTCCGGTGTTGAGCTGGCCCGTGCGGTCATCACAAAGGCATACGGTCCAAAGGAGCTGCCAGCACCAACCAACGCAGAGAACTGCTCCCCTGAATATTGGGCCGGTTGGGCAGTTGCAGAGTACCAATGGTTTACTGGCCGTCGTTTCAAG
The DNA here is from genome assembly GCA_900554625.1 of uncultured Eubacteriales bacterium. Lineage (GTDB taxonomy): Bacteria > Bacillota > Clostridia > Oscillospirales > Oscillospiraceae > Faecousia. The sequence continues at coordinate 7,413 of USHP01000070.1, forward strand.
GATATCTTTGAGCGCATTCCACTTTCCAAGATCATTGGGATGTATTCCGTTTACCACGAGATGGACATTACAAGTTTCATCGATACCATGGAGGAACTCTATAAAGCAGCGGAAGGCGATTCCAACCTGAAGCGCATCCGTGAAAACCGGGGCTTATCTCAGGCAGAGCTTGCAGAGCAATCCGGCGTGAATCTGCGCAACATTCAGATGTACGAACAGCGGGTCAATGGCATTGACAAGGCGCAGGCAAACATCCTCTACAAGTTGTCCCGTGTTCTCGGCTGCAATGTGGAAGACCTATTGGAAAACCCCATGATGTGATTTCATTCCTGCACCTGCTTCGGCAGGTGCATTTTCTATGTCAAACCAGTCGTATCGTTCCTATTTAACCTACGCATTTCCTAAAATTTTCTTAAGCGCCTTCAGTGCATCATCCCTTTTTCTATAGATGCTCGACTTAGGCATTCCGTATTTTTCCACAAGCTCCTTAACAGGCACCGGTGATTCTGTGAAGAAAAAATCCTGAATGATGGCTCGTTCTTCCGGGGTCAACATTTTCAGTGCAGTTCTGACCCGCTCAATATCCATACGCTGCATGACCGACTCCTCTACATTGCACTCTGTGTCTTCGAGAACATCTTCTCCGTAAATTTCAGACTCTTGAAAGGTCATGGTGCTGTAAGACATGACTTGGAACGGTGTTTCAGCGTCTCGGCTTCGGATGTACTGCTTGCGGTGGCAATCCTTTTTCAACTCTTTGCTGACTTTTTCATTGCACTCCATGAATATGCTACACTGTAAGGGATGCTGTGGATCGGTTTGTTTCTCCTACCGCGAGAC
>USHP01000071.1 GCA_900554625.1 uncultured Eubacteriales bacterium
TATCGCCTGGTGGTGAGCCTGCTGCTGGGCGCAGTGCTGGGACTGGGATACGGGTTTCTGCGACCGCTGCGCCGCAAAAGTCAGACCCTGAGAGATATCCTGTTTCTGCTGATGTGCGGATGGGTATGCCTGTATCTGGGATTTGGGGTCTGCCGGGGGGATTTGCGGCTGGGCTATCTGCTGGGACTGATTCTGGGGGCCATTGCCTGGGAAGCTACGGCAGGGCAGCTACTGCGGCCTGTTTTTGCCATATTTTGGAAGGGTCTTGGCAAACTGGCGGCGGTGATCGCCCTGCCTTTGAAAAGAATTCTGAAATTTACAAAAATTTTGTTTGCATCTGGGGAAAAATGGGTTACAATAATGTGGAATCACTATCGACAGCGTAAGCCAGGCCCCGGAGGTAAAAAACATGGCAGAAAAAGCAAAGCAAAAGAAAATCCTGAAATTGCATATTCGCCCCACGGTGCCGGTGCTGAAGGTTCTGGTGGTTGTACTTATTCTGTGTTCTACGGCAGCCCTGACAGCGCTGTGGTGGGTTCACGGAAGCTTCCGGGCCGAAACGGACAAGCTTCGCAGCGAAGCCGCCGAACTGGAGTACGCCAACGACCTGTTGGAAGAAAAAACCGGACGACTGGACTCCCTTCAGAGCATCCAGGAAATCGCGGAGGAAGAACTGGGCCTGATTGATCCGCGTACCGTCGTAATCAAACCCCAATCGTAATTCAGGCAACCTGATTGCCTTAACATATGGAGGAAGCAGAGCATTTATGGAGTTAACTGTAGGAGCCGTTTTAGAGGGAAAGGTCAAATCCATCACCAACTTTGGTGCATTCGTCACGCTGCCGGAGAATAAAACCGGCATGGTACATATCTCTGAGGTTGCCAATGCCTATGTCAGCGATATCCGCCAGCACCTGACCGAAGGCCAGGATGTGAAGGTCATGGTCATCGGCAATGAAAACGGCAAAATCAACCTGTCGATCAAGCGTCTGGAGCCCAAGCCTCAGCGCGACGGCGGACGTCCCAATTTCCGCAATGGCCCCCGGCGGGAGGGCGGCAGCTTCCAGAATCGGGAGCAGAACCAGAATCGTCCTCCGGTGCAGCCCGCACCGCCCAAGACTGCAGACCAGATCTTTGAGGAAAAGCTGAAGGCGTTTATGACCGAATCCGACAGCAAACTCTCTGCCATCCGTGCTTATTCCGAGAACCGGGGCAGAAGCAGAAGAAGAGGCTGATCGCTTCCTAAATTTGCGGAGGCGAAGAAAATGTCAACGGTTCTGATTACCGGAGGTTCCCGGGGAATCGGTGCGGCAGCGGTGGAACTGTTTGCCGCACAGGGTCACCGGGTGTTCTTCCTGTATGAAAAGCAGCACGATGCTGCCAAAAACCTGGCGGAGAAAACCGGTGCCACGGCCATCTGCTGCGATGTGGCGGATGGACAGGCGGTGCGCCGGGCCTTTGACCAGGTGGGGGATGTGGACGTGCTGATCTGCAACGCCGGAATTATGCACTTCGGGCTGATGTCCATGGTGGAAGAGGAAGTCTGGGATCGGCTTTTTGCGGTGAATGTCAAGGGGATTTACCACTGCGTTAACGCTGCCATGCCCGGATTTCTGAAAAAGCATAGCGGCTGCATTATCACCGTCTCTTCCATGTGGGGACAGGTGGGTGCTTCCTGCGAGGCGGCCTATTCTGCCACCAAAGGTGCAGTCATTGCCCTGACCAAGGCTCTGGCCAAGGAGTTGGGACCCAGCGGCGTCCGGGTCAATTGTGTGGCGCCGGGGGTTATCCTGACGGATATGTGCGCCGGGGTGGATCCTCAGGTTTTGGAGGAAATGGCCCAGGAGACCCCCATTGGCCGCAATGGAACCCCCATGGATGTGGCCCAGGTCATGTCCAGCTTAGCCCAGGCAGAATTTGTCACCGGTCAGGTAGTAGGGGTCAGCGGCGGATTTGTTATGTAACCATGCCCAAATAGAAAAGGAGCGTTCCAAATGAGAAAAATTTCCATTGCCTGCGATCACGGCGCTTTGACGCTGAAAGCAGTTGTGAAGGAACATTTGCAGAAGAAAGGATATGAAGTAGCAGACTTTGGCACCTATAGCGCCGACAGCTGCGATTATCCTGACTATGCCGCTGCCGCTGCCAGAGCGGTGGCCAGTGGAGAATGTGAGAAGGGAATTGTGCTGTGCACCACCGGAATCGGCGTGTCCATTTCCGCCAATAAGATTCCCGGAATTCGCTGCGCCCTGCTCAGCGATCCCTGGTCTGCCAGAATGACCCGGCTGCACAACGATACCAACATGATGGCCATGGGTGCCGGCGTGGTGGGACAGAACCTGGCACTGGAAATCGTGGACACCTGGCTGGAAACGGAATTTTCCGGCGAGGAGCGCCACCAGCGGCGAATTGATAAGCTGATGGCTCTGGAAGAACGAAAGTAAATCAAAATCTTCTCCTTTTGATCGGATGTTTTCCGGGAAAAGGAGAAGTTTTTTTGCTTTTTCCCAATATCCAAAGGATATCTTAAGGTTTTTACCAGGGGTTCGACTTGTTTTTTCGCAGAAAACAGAGTACAATGGTAAAATCGACTTAAGAAAGGAGTCGCTGGATGCAGACCAAAGACAATGCGGTTGCCGGCTATGCCCAGCAGATTTTATCCCAGGTACGCAAAGCAGTGGTGGGAAAAGATACGGTGCTGCTGTGGGTACTGGCGGCAATTTTGGCAAGAGGACATATTCTTTTGGAAGATATTCCCGGGGTTGGCAAGACTACCATGGCCTTGGCTTTTTCCCGGGTGTTGGATCTGGAGTACAACCGGGTGCAGTTTACCCCGGATGTGCTGCCTTCGGACGTGACGGGCTACTCCATCCCCGATCCCCAGGGTCAGGGCATGCGCTATCAGAAAGGCGCTGTGCTGTGCAACCTGTTTCTGGCGGACGAGCTGAACCGGGCGACCTCCCGTACTCAATCGGCGCTGCTGGAAGCGATGGAGGAAGGACAGGTGACGGTGGACGGTGTCAGCCACAAGCTGCCCCAGCCCTTTGTGGTCATTGCCACCCAGAACCCCACCGGTGCAGCAGGAACCCAGCTGCTGCCGGACAGTCAGATGGACCGGTTTATGGTGCGGCTGTCTCTGGGCTATCCCAGTCCTAAGGATGAAGCGGCCATGATCCTCAACCGACAGGGGGGCAATCCGCTGCATATGCTCAGCGCCCTGATGACCCGGGAGGATTTGGTGAATATCCAGGACGCGGTGGAGGATACCTTCCTGCATGAGAGCGTGGTCGGATACATTGTTTCCCTGGTAAACGCCACTCGCAGCAGCGAGGATATTTTGCGGGGAGCCAGCCCCCGGGCAACCCTGTCTGTTACTGCCATGTCCAAGGCAGTGGCACGGCTCCGGGGCAGAGATTATGTCACCCCGGCTGATGTGAAGGAAGTGTTTGCCCATACGGTAGCCCACCGGCTGATCCTGTCGGCAAAAGCGGAAGCCCAGGGCAAATCCCCGGAACAGGTACTTGCCCAGATTGTGGGTACGGTGCCGGCTCCCAGACTGCGCTGATATGTGGGGACGACGATTATTTTACCTGGCGGCTGTGGTGAGCTGCCTGGGATTTTATGTGGCTCATGGAAGTTGGGTAGCCTGTTTGGTGGTTTGGATTGTACTGGGGCTTCCCTGGCTGTCTCTGCTGGTGAGTTTGCCGGCCATGATCAGTTTTCAGATGCAGGTGGAGGCACCCCGGGCAATCCCTCTGGGTACCCCGGCGGAAGCCTGGCTCATGGGCAGCAGCCGCTATCCGCTGCCGCCCTTTTCCGGGAAAATCCAACTGATTTCCTGCGTTACCGGGGAAAAAGTGCGCTATCGCCCCTCCCATGGCCTGCCTACGCAGGTGTGCGGCGGCATCAAAATTGCGGTGCTCCGACCCCGGGTTTGTGACCATCTGGGGCTGTTTTCCTTTCCCACCAAGGTCAATCCGGGGCATAACGTGGTGATTCGCCCGGTACCGGTTCCGGTACGGGATCTTCCGGATTTGCAGCGTTACCTGGCCCGCTCCTGGAAGCCCAAGCCCGGCGGCGGGTTTGCAGAAAACCACGAGCTGCGGCTGTACCGTCCGGGAGACAACTTAAACCAAGTCCATTGGAAATTATCTGCCAAAACCGGGAAACTCACCCTGCGTGAGCCGATGGAGCCCCAGAGAGGGCTGGTCCTGCTGACCATGAATCATCGGGGCACCCCGGAAGAACGAAACCGGAAATTCGGACGGCTCCTGTGGGTGGGAAACTACCTGCTGGAGCAGCAGGTTTCCTTTGAAATTCGGGCGCTGACCGCCATCGGTGTCCGGTCCTTCGATGTGCGCAGCCAGCAGGATCTGACCCGTGCACTGGATACCCTGCTGTGTGATCCGGAAGCTGTGGAGGGCTCTATCCGGGATCGTTTTTACAGCGCTTCCTGGCACTACCACATAGGAGGGAATGCCGATGAAGCTTGAGCGATGGGTGCGGGCCTTGTTAAGCAGCGCACTGGCGTTTTGCATTTCCTTCGGTTCGGTGGGGTGCCTGGTCAGTGCCTTTGAACTTTCTTTGGCGTCTTATCCGGGACTGGTGCTGACCTGCCTGAGCGCTTCCCTATTGTGCGGCCTGGTGCTGTCAGGGAAACGGGGCGGCCTTGCGCTGTTGCTTCTGGCAGGACTGCTGATGGGATACTTGTGGCGCAGAGGGGAAGCGGTGCAGCAGCTGGGACAGCTTTTGTACCGGATATCCTACGTCTATGACCGGGCATACCACTGGGGATATCTGAAGCTGGCGGACTCTGCCTGGGATGCCGGCGTGGCAGATCTTCCCATGGCGGTGCTGGGATGCGGCATTGCCGCATCGGCTGCCTGGGAAATTTGCCGGGGAAAGTCCGGCATGGTGGCCATCTTGCTGGCGGTACTTCCCCTGTGTGCCTGCCTGGTGGTTACGGACACCACGCCCGATGAAGTGTATCTGTTCCTGCTTCTGCTGGGACTGATTGAACTGGTGCTGACGGCACGGGTGAGAATGCACAGCTGCGTCCAGGGATGCAGGCTGCTGTTTATGACCCTACTGCCTACGGTGGCGGCTCTAGGGCTGCTGTTTTGGATGATTCCCCAGGCTGGATATGTCAGCCATGCGGAGCAAATCCGCAATTCCTTGCTGCAATATATCCGTAAAGCACCGGATGCGGCTGGCTCTCTTCCTGAGACGCTGCAGCAAACCGTCCTAAGCCAGGAACCGGAAAGCGTGAACCTGGCCTCCCTGGGAAGCCGTACCCCATCTTCCGCTGCGGTGATGAAGGTGACAGCGGATACTGGGGGAACATTGTACTTACGGGGCCGGGACTATGATGTTTACGACGGTAAAGGATGGGAAACCACCCTCCACCGGACGGAACAATTCACGGCGCCGGAACAAAACCTGGGATATGTGACCGTGGAAACCGTATCCCCGTTTCAGCAGATTTATCTGCCCTACTACCCGGAGGAGAATTTGTCCCTGGTAGGGGGCAGACTGGAAAATACCGGACTGTATCAAAGCTACACCTGCACCCGGATGGGATTTGCCCAGGATTTGCCGGTGCTGCTGTCCGCAGCGGAAACTACCCGGGGGCCTTATAACGAAGAACTCTATTTGGCGCTGCCGGAGCAAACCCGGGAGCGGGCCCGGGCAATTCTTTCGCAGCTGTCTTTGTCCGGGCAGACCGTGACGGACAGAGCACAGGAAATTGCCGATTATGTCCGCAGCAGCGCCCGGTACGATTTGCAGACCCAACGGATGCCGGAGGGGGAAGAGGACTTCGCCCTGTGGTTTCTGGAGCAGGCAGATCGGGGCTACTGCGTCCATTTTGCCACGGCAGCAGTGGTGCTGCTGCGGACGGCGGGAATTGAAGCCCGGTACGTCAGCGGTTATATGATTCAAACCAGGGCCGGGGAAACGGTAACGGTCACCGGAGAACATGCCCACGCCTGGGCAGAATATTATGAACCGGCGCTGGGACTTTGGATGGTGCTGGAAGCCACACCGTCTGCAGGAGAGGAAACTCCAGAGCAAGCGGCCCCGGAAATGACCACAATGCCGATGGAACCCCCGTCATCCCAAGCGGGAACACAGACCACTCCCCAGCAGCCGGAGCAGTCGGATCAGACAAAACCGGAACCGCCAAGCAGCAGAAAGTGGATGGCGCTGTTCTGGGTGATTCCTGCCCTGGCTGGGGCGGCAGCAGTTATCCAGGGACAGCGGGTACTCCGTTTGACACGGCGGCGCAGAGAACAAAAAAATGGCCCCGCCAATGCCCAGGCTCTGGCCCGGTGGCGGGAGGCGGTGCTGTTGGCAAAGCTGATGAAACAGCCTGTGCCGGAGGGCTTGGAGACACTGGCCCAGAAGGCCAAGTTCAGCCAGCATACCTTGACGGCGGATGAACTGCTTGCGTTTGAGTCGTATCTGCGAACAGCCCGCCGGAAACTGGCCAGACAGCCCTGGTATCGCAGATTGGTGTATCAGTATGGGTATGCCCTCTTCTGAGGGCACCCAAGGAAAAGGAGAAAATCATGGAAGAAAAATTCATTTGCGCATGGACTCAGGCCCGACAGGCGGCGCAGGCCCTGGGCATCCGGATGCGTCCGGTGGCCGGGGAGGAAATGCTGAAAAATGCCCAGCGGATTTTATCCGGCAATCGCCTCAGCGACGGATTCAACGAGCTGAAGAATAAGGGCCATCTGGAACTGAGCCTGGAAGCGCTGGCAGTGGACAAGCGGTTTACCGGGTTGTTTACCGATGAGCAGGCCAACGAAGCGCTGATGCGTCTGCTGGAAGCAGGATATGCTTTCTCTGCCGGAAAATAAAAAAAGCGCCCCTTTCGGAGCGAAAAAACATCGAAAAATAAAATAGAAATGACCCTTGACTACTGCATCTTGCCATCGATACATTTTTGTGTAGTCAAGGGTCATTTCTGTTCACTCTTGGTATCTAACATCATTGGTTAACCTCTCTTTCTACGGATTAGACGATATCTTTCTGATCCAACTTATTCTCCACAAAAACTTATGACTTCTTCTTCAATCTCTTCAGCGAGATGCTCTTATAAGTGGGATTTCTGATCGAAAGATCGTCTGCATCAGCTTAGATTCCATCCATTTCAATCGACATTTTCTCTTTTTAGATTGCTTTCTCAGAGAATACTGTTTGGCAGCCAATCCATGATAATCAACTTTGGAACATCCAAATGAGGAAACCGAAATTGATCATTCAGTTTGTGTGCACATCCGAAGTCATCCCTTGATGATCAATCTACGGAATCCTTTTGGAAAACCAACTTGATATCCGGCTTTGGCACTGTAAAGAAACCGAAGGGAAAGAGCAAATGTGGTAACTACTTAGGAAACTTCTGTTGAAAATCGAATTTTGGTGACCTCTGAAAACTGATTGTTGACAACCGACTTGGTAATGTTTCTGGGAATGCTGTTTTCGATTTGCTCTTGTAGCATCTGGAAAATCTTTGCTTTTGTCAATCGAAACTTTGGAAAAGAAGCTGTTTAAGAAGGGTACCGTGTATTGGTATCTCTTCTTTGTGTCTATAAGATATCACAGTTTTTTGCCGATTACAAGGGGCAATACTATACAAAATACCTAAAATCGGATTGTATAAAACACAGATTTCCGGTGTTTCTTCCAAAGAAGCGTTGACATTGCCCGGTTGGTTCTGCTATAGTAAAAGCGATGGGCGGCCAAAATGGCCGCCCATTTTGTTATTGCTGTTCCAGATAAATTAGAAGCACCGCAATGTCTGCCGGGCTGACGCCGGAGATGCGCCCTGCCTGGCCGATGGACATGGGCCGGATGGCGCAGAGCTTTTCCTGGGCTTCCAGCCGCAGACCCTTGATGGCCCGGTAGTCCAGATCTTCCGGCAGGCGGCGGGATTCTTCTTTCTTGAACTCTGCTACCTGCTTTTCCTGACGGGCAAGATACCCGGAATACTTGATCTGAATTTCCACCTCTTCGGTAACGGCAGCGGGAAGCTCCGGCCGCTGGGCATCAAAGGGGGCAATGTCGGTGTAGGTTACCTGGGGCCGGCGCAGCAGGTCGGCCAGCCGGGCCGAATTGGCCACCGGCGCGGTTTGCTTTGCTTCCAGCATGGCATTGAGCTCCGGGGAAGCGGGAACACCGCTGCCTTCCAG
>USHP01000072.1 GCA_900554625.1 uncultured Eubacteriales bacterium
GTTGCTTGAACAATTTTTCCTTTAAAACTTTGTCTAACTTTTTGGGGTCACTTCACTGCTGCTCCGGGCTTTTTGAGAAAGCATATATCGTTGGAATTTCAGCTAATCTGATGGAACACTTGAATTTTTGCCATAGTTCCGGAAGATCCGGATGATCCGCAAAATGTCCTTCTGCTCATCTTCGCTCATATTTTTTAACTGGGCATTGATTTTCTCAATCAAAACATTTTGTGACGAAACTGGAACTGCATTCAGGGAGAACAATGCAGCTACTGGAACGTCCAAGGCTACTGCAATTTTTGCAATGGTATCCACTGTTGGATTTTTCAGTGCTCGCTCAATCTGCCCCAAATGTGCCGGGCTGAGTCCTGCTTTGAAGGATAACTCTTCCTGACTCATATGCCGTTCCATTCGCAAGTCCCGGATACGCTGTCCAAGCTGCTTTGCAATATCACTCATAGCCTCACCTCTGCCATAATCTTAGAGGTTATCCAGGAATATGGCAAATTACTATAGCAATTAAAAATATATAATTCCTATAGTATTGACACTGGAGATGGATCAGCTTATACTACATATGGAAACATAAAAGAAAAGGGAGAGAATTATGGAATTGCTGTTTCTTGTTTACGTAGTATTAGGGTATTGGGCTGCAGGGGTAATATTTTTTGAAAACAAGGTTGTGATTCATACCTTTGGTGCCTTGTTTATGCAAAAGATGTGCTTAGGCTGCTTTTTAGGGATTATCATCATTCCTTTGGCAATTCTCAAAAGAATTTTCTTTAGGAGATAAAGAAAACTGTGAATCTGAAAGTGCCAAAGCGGTATTTCCACGAGGAAGGGAAGGTGGTCTGTATCCTCTTAGGGATAGAACTTGCACAATCTTGTTCCCGCATCGTTAGGGTATGCCAATAAACTGAAAATTGAGACGCTAGAAAAAAGGAGAATATTGATGTTTTGCAAATATTGCGGCAATCAAATTGAGGAAGATGCTGCCTTTTGCAATGTGTGCGGTAAACCAGTTTCCCGGAATCACCGGGAATCCACTGGCAAATCAACCCATACAAGAGGAAAATATCAGCGAAAAGTAAAACGCAGAAGAGTATCCAAACTATGTGTTATTGGCATTGTGATCCTCTGTATCGGCGTGTGTGGCTTAGGATTTGGTCTGATGAACTCGGTGGGGGAAGATTCCATTGCTACGGTTCAGAATGGCTATTTAGGCGAGTATACGGATATTACAGTCAAGGAGATACTATACCGGTGTTACGGGATGCTGCATGAGAAAGAAGAATGGGACGGTGGAATAACAGATTCTGGGTTAGAAATTGTACAAGTAAAGTACTACGATGAAGGAATGGAAGAAGATGCTACCACCATTCAATTCACCATGCTGAATGAACAGTGCTTTAAAATCACGGCATTTGTTGATCCGATGAACCCTGTGGAGAAACCCACAGATTTGCTTGCTATTATGAACTACAATTATTTGACTGCCTATATGGGAATTCATCGTTCCGTGGCGGGGGATTTGTCTGCAGAGAAAGATCTGGTTGCCAGACTTGGTCAGATTTCCGGGTCGGCTGTAGCATATGGGGCGTCTGCGGACTATAGCGGCGATCGGGCAGCACTCTGTGAAATAGATGGGCAAACACCGCTGAATGTAGATGTTGTCATGCTGTTGGACAGTTATGGTCTATTTGACATGTCTTACTATTCGGGGACGGATGCATACGATCAGGTCACAACGGAGCCATATGAAACGGAGGCGGGCCTAACACAGACGCAGCCGTCACAGGCGACAGCTGCGGAGGCGGATACGTTGCTGCTTGCTGTGCTCAAAGGGGAAACAGCCTTTCTTTTTGGTGACACATATGAACATGTCACCATTCAGAGTGTAAAGAGGATAAGGGATAGCGAGTTTGATAATCCTCTGGTTCCTGCCTCATATACCTATGTTGATATGGATCAAGATGGACAGCAAGAGATAATCGTACAATTGGATAGTGATGTCAGTGGCTGGCGGTTGGTCCTGAGGTATCAGGACGGTAGTGTATATGGCTATGGTTACCCTTTTCGCGGATTACAAAGTATCTCTGTAGATGGCCTGTGTATGAGTTCTTCGGGGGCTGCCTACTCGGATGTTTTTCGATTGCGATTTGATGGCAATGAAGTACGTGAGGAGTACCTGCCGTCCATCGAAACGGAGAATGCACTGAATAACTGGGTTGATGTTTCGTGGAGCGATTATCAAAGCCTCTTTTTTTGGTTTTGAAGAGTAAACAGCGGACAAAAGAATACTCCCTGTATCGGAACGATGCCTGTACAGGGAGTATTTTTCAATTGGGCAAGAGTGGGGAAAGGACTCGGGGCAGCGGTGGAGGAACTTTATTTCCTCGGAACCGGGCTGCCCTTTCGGGTAAAGCTTCCGGTGATGAATAGAACCAGCGCAACCCAGATGAATCCATATCCTGTAAGATATGCCGGGGAAAACTGCTCCCGGAACACCACAAGTGCAATAAACAGGGAAAGAAAGGATGTGATGTACTGCAGAAAACCGGCAAGGCCCAGGGGCAGGGTGCGCAGGCTGCGGGTGTATAGGACAAGGGGGAGTCCTGTGACAATCCCGATTGCCGGTACAAGCCAGATGCGCCCCGGCGGTAGAAGAGCCATTGCGCCTGCGCCCCGGAGTTCACTTGCGATGACGTATGGCAGACACAGCGGCACAACGGCAAGTCCCTCCAGGAACAATGCGCACAGGGCATCAAGGGAGGCGTTCTTTTTCAGGGTGCTGTATACGCCGAAGGTGCCGGCAATGGATAACGCAATCCATGGCATACGACCGTAGCAGGCCGTCATCCACACAACACCGGCCACCGCCACGGAAATGCCGGCAGCCTGAAGGCGTCCGGGAATCTCGTGAAAGAATAAGTAGGCGAACAGACAGCATGACAGGGAATTCAGAAACGAACCCATGGTGGAGTCAAGCGTCCGGCCGCTGTTGACGGCGGCAATGCCCAAAAACCAGTTGAAGGCAATCATCCATCCCGCCCCCGCACTGCGCAGCATCAGCTTTCGGTCACGGAGCATGGCGGCAAGATGGCTACCGCGTCCGACCGCAAGAATGAGAATGCCGGAAAATACGGTTGCCCACAGAATCCGGCTGGACAGGATGTATAGAGGTGGAAGCGGTTCCAGCGCGCGCCAGAACAGGGGCAGACACCCCCAGATGACGGAACTGCCCAATGCGAAGATCAGTGCCCGCTTCATATCCCGTTATCACCAGGCAAGGAAACCGCCGTCAACCGGAAGCAGAATGCCCGTCACATAGGCGGCCTCCTCCGAGGCCAGGAACACGCTCGCGGCACGCAGATCATCCTCTACGCCCCAACGTCCGACCGGAATGCGTGTCAGCAGATGACCACTGCGGGACAGATCGGAAAAGTATTCCCGGTTCATATCGGTATTCATATACCCCGGCGCAATGCAGTTGACGGTGATGCCGTAGGGCGCCCAGTCGTTGGACATAGCCTTGCTCATCTGCACCACGCCGCCCTTGGAGGCTGCGTAGCCCAGCGACATACGCCCGCCGATGACGCTCAGCAGGGACGCCGTGTTAATGATGCGCCCATAGCGCTGTTCCATCATCACCTTTGCGGCAAGCTGGCTCATCAGGAACACCGCATCATAGTTTACCTTTCGGATGGCGTCCCAGTCCTCCTCGGGGAAGTCCTGAGAGGTGTGGTTGCGGTTGATGCCGGCGTTGTTGACCAGAATGTCCAACCGTCCCCCCAAAAGTCCGAGGGCTTCATTGAAGCCACGTTTCAGGTCATCACGCCGGGACAGATCACAGACCACACCGTGGGCTGCAGCGCCATGGTCTGCCGAGATCTGAGCGGCAGCGGTCTTGCAGCTGTCCGTGGTGGAGATAACCACAACTTCTGCACCCTGATCGTGGAGGGCCTGCGCAATGGAGCGGCCAAGGCCGCGGGAACCGCCGGTGACGATGGCTTTGCGGCCGGTGAGATCAAACATCATAACAGAAAGCCTCTTTTCTTCTTAAAATGGCGGCGCGGCGGGAGGATGCCTGGCCGCGCCGCTGGGTTGTAAAATCAGTTGTCGTTTTCGGGAGCGACGACCCACTTGCCGTCTTCTACCTTGATAACCGTCATGTCACGGTTGACCATCCGGTTCTCGTCAAATGTTGCGAAGCCGGTTTCTCCGTCCCATTCCCGGATTTTCAGCAACTCCTGGTACAGAGAATCACGATCTGTTGCGCCATTTTTCAGTGCGGCCTCAATCATCGCCAGGGATTCATAGGCGTTGGTGGCAAAGTAGTTGGGGCTTTCGTTGTACAGCGCACGGTATTTTTCTGTAAATGCGGCAATGCGGGCATCGGGGTTGTCGGCTAAGAAGATGGTCATGGAATACACGCCCTCGGCAGCGTCGCCGGCCAGTTCCAGGAAGTCGTCGGTGTAGATCATGCCGCTGGAGACCCATTTCACATCGCCCAGGTCAATCTGCTTGGCCTGCTGGAGCATGGTGCCCATGTCGTTGTAGCTGGTGACGCAGATGACAAGCTCAGGGTTGGCGGACTTCAGCTTGGTCAGGATGGAGGAGAAGTCGCTGACCTGGCCCTGCACATAGCTCTCGGTGAGGACCACTTCGCCGCCCAGCAGCGGAATCTGCTCGTTGAGGATGTCGCTGAGCACAATGCCGGAGTCGTTCTCCAGGTGGACGATGGCGATTTTCTTGGCGCCCAGCTTGTTCACGGCCACATCCGCCAGCCATTCAAACTCGGTGTCGTTGGAGTTCTGCAGGCGGAACAGGTGGTCGTTTGCGGTGGTTATGTCGGGGTGACCGGCGGTAGGCGCCATCTGAACCATTCCGGCCTCCTGGTAGATGGGGGCGCCTGCCAGGACGCAGGTGCTGTTGTAGCTGCCGATTTCGGCAATATACTTGGAGTCGGAGGTGACCATCTGTGCGATGTTGGAGGCTTCCTTGGGGGTGCTCTTGTCATCGTAGTAGTCAATCTGGATCATTTTGCCGTTGATGCCGCCGGCTTCGTTGATTTCGGCGGCCTTCATGTCCAGCGCTTTCTTGAAGAAGTTGCCGTACTGCGCATCATCGCCCGTGAAGGGAGCGCCGCAGGCAATGTAGTACTTATCTTCTCCGGATGCCCCGGAAGAGGTTGAAGCTGCGGACGTGCTGCTGGCAGACTGCGAATCCGCCGAACCGCAGCCTGCTAGCATCGACAGGGCGGCCGCCATTGCCAATAAGAAACTCAGTGACTTTTTCATAATGATCTCCTTTCATTTTCAGGCGTTCTGCAACGCCGGTTGTCATGGATGGGGGTGGGTTATGCGCCGCCGCCGAGGTAGGAAGCATAGACCAGCTCGTTGTGGAGCAGGTCCGTACCGGCGCCTTCCAGCGTGATTTTGCCGTTTTCCAGAACGTAGCCATAGTCGGCGATGGACAGTGCACCGAAGGCGTTTTGTTCAATAAGCAAAATTGTGACGCCTTGGTTTTTGATTTCCTCGATGAGCTGAAAAATCGTCTCGGTAAGAATCGGCGACAACCCCAGCGAGGGTTCGTCAAGCATCAGCATATTGGGGCTGCTCATCAGGGCACGGCCAATGGCGAGCATCTGCTGCTCTCCGCCGGAGAGGGTGCCGGCCTGCTGGCTGATGCGCTCTTTCAGAATGGGAAACAATTCGAATACCCGTTCAAACGAGGGACCCAGTGTGGCGCGCTTTCTGGTGTAGCCCCCCATCAGCAGGTTCTCCTGCACCGTCATTTTCGGGAATATCTGCCGTCCTTCCGGAGACAATGTGACACCTCGGGTCACAATGCGGTTGGCGGGCATTCCACACAGATTTTCCCCATTGTAGATGATTTGTCCGCTGCGGGGTTTGACGGTTCCGGCGATGGATTTCAACAAGGTGGATTTTCCGGCGCCGTTGGAGCCGATCAGAGCCACAATGGTGCCTTTTTCCACCTTCATGTTGACGTCCCACAGCGCGTGAAGACGGCCATAAAACGTGTTAAGTTGACTGATTTCCAGAAGCATTGCGCTGTGCACCTCCCTTGCCGATGTAGGCTGTAATCACGTCCGGGTTTTTCTGTATTTCAGCGGGCGTTCCTTCGGCGATTTTGACGCCATGGTCGATGACGTTGACGTAGTCTGAAATCCCCATGACCAGACGCAGGTCGTGTTCGATGAGCACAACCGTAAAGCCTTTGCCGGTTAGACTTTGGATATATTCGCTCAGTTCCTTGGTCTCCTGGGGGTTCAGGCCGGCAGCGGGTTCGTCCAAGAAGAGGAGCTTAGGCTGACTCATCAGCGCACGGGCAATTTCGAGAACCTTCTGCTTGCCGTAGGGCAGGTTCACGCAGCGTTCGTTTTCGTAGTGTAGCAGGTGAATCTCATCCAGCGCGGCACGGGCCAGATCCAGCGCTTCCGATTCGGTGCGACGCTTGCGGGGAGTGCACAGCAGGGCGTCCCACAGAGTCTGCTGGAGCTGACACTGATAGCCGATGAGTACGTTTTCCAGAACGGTGAGCTGAGGATAAAGCCGGATGTTCTGGAAGGTGCGGGCGATGCCGCAGGAGATGAACTCATAGGACTTCTTGCCCACCATTTCTGTACCGTCGAGAAGAATACTTCCCCCATCGGGGCGGTAGAAACCTGTGAGCATATTGAAGATGGTGGTTTTTCCGGCACCGTTGGGACCGATGACGCTGACGATCTTGCCTTTGGGAACGCTGAAGGAGACGTTCTGTACCGCTTTAAGACCGCCGAAGGAGATGGACAGGTCCTTTACTTCAAGTAAGTTCATATGCATATCTCCTTTCAGCCGTGATTCCGGCGGAACGTCAGGGTGGTTTTCAGCGCACGTTTGACGGAACTCCAGTCGGTGATCTTGAGCAGCATCATGACCACTAGTACCACGCCGTACACCAGCATGCGGTAATCCGAGAACGAGCGCAGGGCTTCGGGCAGGACGGTCAGAAGTACGGCTGCGATGATGGAGCCATTCATGTTCCCCATGCCGCCCAGCACGACCATGCTCAGAATCACGGTTGATTCGTCGCTGATGAAGCTGGTGGGGTCGATGAACTCCATGTAACTTGCGTACAGGGCACCTGCAATGCCCGCAATGCCAGAAGAGATGACGAAGGCGATGACCTTGTGGCGGTACACATTGATTCCCATGGATTCCGAGGAAATTTCGTCGTCACGCAGCGCCTTCAGGTTGCGGCCGAACTTTGAACGGATGATGTTGCGTAGCGCAATGTATACGATGAGCGCCACCAGGATCACCAGATACAGGAAAGACACGTTGCTGTTAATCTCATATCCGAAGATGCTGGGCTTGGGAATGTTGAGAATGCCCATGGGACCACGGGTCACATCGGTCCAGTTGAGCAGAATGAGGCGGATGATTTCGGCAAAGCTCATAGTGAGGATGGCCAGATACCCCCCGGAGAGCTTCAGGGTGGGAATGGCAATAAACAGGCCGAAGAGCATGGAAACCACAAATGCCGCAGCGATGCCCAACCAGACGGAAATGCCGAAGTTGACGCAAAGAAGTGCGCAGGTGTATGCGCCGATGCCGTAAAAGGCGATGTGGCCCAGCGAGATCTGGCCTGCCACGCCTGCAATGAGGTTCAGGGACATGGCAAGGATGGCATACAGCACACTGATGACGCATACCCGGTAGATGTACTGGCTGAATCCCATGGCCGGGAAGAGGAAGAGGACCGCCAACAGCAGCGCAGTCAGGGCAGCGTGTATTTTGGGGGAGTTTGTTATCCGGTTTTTCATGATTAATCACCTACACCTTCTTCTGTACCGGCTTGCCCAGAAGGCCGCAGGGACGGAAAATCAGGACAATCACAAGCACAACGAAGGCGGCAATGTCCCGGATGCTGGAACTAATGTATCCGGCGGTGAATGTTTCAACAATTCCGATCAGCAGACCGCCCAGGACCGCGCCGCGCAGCTCGCCGATGCCTCCGAGCACGGTGGCGGCGAAGGTCTTGTTGCCTGTGGTCACGCCGATGGATAGGTTGACGCTGCGGAAAATCATGCAGGCGAAGATGCCGGATACGGCGGCCAGCACTGCACCGAAGAAGAA
>USHP01000073.1 GCA_900554625.1 uncultured Eubacteriales bacterium
GCGGAATTGGTGGAAATCGCCAAGAGCGTCCAGGCGTTCTAACTACCCGAAAACTTCTTTACAGCTCTTCTTCCCTATGGTAAACTAAATGCAGCTATATTTGTGAAAGCGGAGGAAGGGCTGGATATGAAGAAACGTATCGTTTTCGTTTTGGCTTTGGTTTGGATGTTGTGCCTGGTGGGCTGCGGAGCGAAGCCCCTGACCTACTACTCCATCGGCTATGATTTCAGTAACTCGGATTGTGAGCAGGTTATCTATCGGGTTTATCACTCTGACACAGATACCCACAACTGGGAGCTGCTGACCACGTTCACCTGTACTGCGGAAGCAGGTCACTATTTTGACGTGAGCCTGGAGGGCAGTGAGAATCTGCTGAAGCTGAATTTGTTAGACCGCCAAGTTGAAAAGACGGAGAATGCCGAGTCCATCCAAACGGAGGTCATCGAGACATTTGAATTTGCCGTGGATGGATTTGACGGTACGATTCCCGGATGTCAAACTTTTCCGGTAGAAAATACCGATGGGGAGCAGTTTTACCGGCTGTATCCCATTACCAACAGTAACGGCAGATACTTTACGGATCTTTCTCTGGATCAGCCCTATGACACCCAGGAGGACAACCTGGACAACATCCTCATCACCGTCACACTGGAATAAGAATTTGGAGCAGCTGAATACCACAAAGCCCACCGGCAATATAAACCGGTGGGCTTATTCCTTTTCTTATGTAAAAACATATTAAATTAGCAGAAATACTTGACAAAGTTGTCTGTTTCGAATAGACTATAATTGTCGGTTGGCAATAGACAAATTGGAGGTATCCGTTATGGAAGATTACAAGTTGGGCCCGATAGAATCCCGATTTGCTGACTTTATTTGGGAAGGCGAGCCAATGACAACCAAGGAACTGGTGGATTTGTGCGCCGAAGAACTGCACTGGAAGCGGACAACCACCTACTCTATTTTGAAAAAATTGTGTGAAAAAGGATTTTTCAAAATGGAAAACCGTGTGGTCACCTCTCTGGTGTCCAAAGACGAATACAACGCCTTTCAGAGTGAAAAATTCGTAGAGGAAACCTTCCAGGGGTCCCTCCCTGCTCTGGTACTGTCTTTTGGTTCCCGGAAGAAACTGAACAAAAAGGAAATTGAGGATCTGCAAAAAATCATCGACAGTATGAAGGAGTGATAGTATGGAGGAGCTCTTTTCCCAAGTGCTCAATATGAGCATGACTGCCAGTGTGATGATTGTGCTGGTGATTCTGGCTCGGTTGGTATTAAGACGGGCCCCGAAGATTTACTCCTATGTTCTGTGGTCCGTAGTTCTGTTCCGGCTGCTGTGTCCCGTGTCCCTGCCCTCGCCGGTTTCCCTGCTGGGGATGCTGGATGCTCCGGTGACGGAAAACGTTGGGCTGACCACGTCCGTTGCCTATATCCAACCGGAAACAGCCTTCCGAATGGTACGGCCCCCAGAGCAAGCAGAAAGCCAAGTTCAACCAGAAGTGGAAATTTCTGAGCCGCTTGAGACAAACAAGATAGATCGCAAAGATACCATCTCTCTTCCGGATGTGCTGGCTGTGATCTGGCTCACCGGAGCGGGCTGCCTGTTGTTGCTCGGTGTGGGTAATTACCTGCGGTTCCGCCGGAGACTTCGCTGCGCCTGGAAGCTGGATGGAAATGTATACCTGTTGGATCACATGGATACTGCATTTGTGGCGGGATTCTTCTCTCCCAAAATCTATTTGCCTTCCGATTTGCCCAAGGATCAGACCGCTTACATCGTGGCTCACGAGCGCTGTCATATCCGCCGCCTGGACCCGTTGACCCGACTGCTTGCCTTTACCGCAGTATGCCTGCACTGGTTCAATCCCCTGGTCTGGCTGGCCTTTGTGCTTTCCGGAAAAGATATGGAGATGAGCTGCGATGAGGCGGTGATCCGTCAGTTGGGCCCAGGTATTCGCGGAGCCTATTCCCAGTCGCTGCTGAATCTTGCTGCCGGGAGACGCCTTTTTCCAGGCGCCCCCCTGGCATTTGGAGAAGGTGACACCGGCAGCCGCATCCGAAATCTGGCGGCCTGGCGTAAGCCAAAAATCGGGATAAGCATTCTGTGTCTGGTTCTATCCCTTGCCATACTGGCCGCCTGCGGATTGAATCCGGAACATTCCGCAGAAGACTCCTCCGCCCCTGCATCTACCTCTTTGTCAGCATGGACAGAAGAGGAAGCCATGGCCCGCTGTCGGGAAGTACTGGAGCAGGTTCAGAGCAGCGAAGGGTATCAGATTCTGACCTATCAAGAGAATCTGGGGGATTTGGCCGTGAACGATACTTCCATGGCCAGCTTTTGGAAATCCGGGGATAATTGGCTCTCCATGAACCGAATTCCTACGGCTCCACCGGATAACATTTTTGCTTACTTATATTGGGACGGCGTTTACTGGGACAACGAAAGAACCACAGGATTTGACGAAAATGGATGCATTCTGTGGGAAAGTTGGAAGACCCAGGAAGCTCCCGAACCTTGGCTGGCAGCGTTCCAATGGTCTGATGCAATAATTTCCCAACTTTCCATGGAAGATACATCTCAGCAGAGGATTGTCCATCTGATCATATCCGAACCTTACACGGTAGGCGAATTGACCACGGAACCTGGATATTCGGTAGACTTCGTGTTTAACGCGGACAGTACGTTTTCTCACGTCATTACACACGCCAAAGATTCCGGTGACGAAGAGGGAGAATTTGCGCATAACCGAACCATGTACATTCAATCCCTGGACGCCTCTGCCGTGATGGCAGATATGGAAGCCTACTTTAATGGGACAAAGCCGGCTATGACCCGGATTCAGCCAGAAGAATTGGCCCAGGGAAAGGTAAGCATCGGCAGGGATATTACGGAATTTACAAACATTGACGGCTCTGCTTCCTTCCAAATAGAAGATGCACTCCCAGAGCCGCCGGATGGAAAAATACTCACAGCAAAACCCAGGGTGATTACGGTAGAGGAAGCGAAGGAAATCGAGAAACGCCTGTTCCCGGAAGAAGCTCAGACAGATGTTCACGTCAGCCCGGATTTCTTCTCCGTTAGTCTTTCAGGCATCCAGCCGCTGCAATGGAAAATCCCCACGCAAGAGCAGATCGCCGCAGCGAAAGCAGATGCCCAGGACATTCTGGACAGCATCGGCATTGGTCAGTGGACGGTAACCAGTACAGAAGTAGTTCAGTATGGATCTAAAAATGCTCCGGAGTATGGAATTCTGGTCCAGGCCGCCCAGCTGCTCCAGGGGTTGGAGTTAACATCGGAAGGAAATTGGCGTCTGGGTGGAGAAGATACTGGGGCATGGCTGCACTTTACTCCCGACGGTACGCTGGTGGAAATTGGCTGCTGCTCACCTTTGCAAGTGACCGAAGAATCCGGAGTTGAAACTCTGGACCCGGACATTCTGCTGGAGAAGGCAAAGTCGGTTCTGGCCTCCTATCCTGCCATCCAAACCTTTGGAAAACCCGCAGAATACACCGTGGAAATTACCGATATCGTCTGGGGAGCCACCCTGACCGGCGTTGATGCGCAGACAGGCGCATACCAATATGTACCCAGTTTGATTTTCCGAGGGGACATTCAGTTCCAGGGTCCGGAGGGACAATTCCTGTTTTCCCAGGTTCCAGGAACGAAGAACCGTCTGGTCCTCAATGCCTTGGACGGAAGCATCCTCTATACCGGATTGCCAGAGTAATAGCCAGACGAATCCCATTACGCATATCAAAACGTTCCGAGGCGATAACGCAGTATCGTTATCGCCTCGGGTGTTTTGTGGTTGCCTTGTGTGAAACCGTGTTTTTTTAGCCCATACTTCTTTCATGTTCAGATTTTCCACCTGCTTAAAAACACTTCGCGCGCTGCTTCTCTTGCCAACAGGAATATTCGACCTTTGCAATCTGGTATAACTGTGTTATAATATACACAATCCGAAGGGTGGATGTACTCTGCTCTTTTCGTAATCGAGACTCAGAAAGATCCATACCACCGTTCTTCCCCGACGTGGAAGCGGTCTGGATGTCAGAAGGCACTTCGGATACTGTATTTTCCCTGGTGGAAGCAGACGCAGCCACTCTACATTGGCATGTGATTACACGATAGACAGCATCTGTATTGAGCTGTCCCGTCAGTAATAGCAAAAGCAACATCTTTTCAAAACAGCCAGCAATGCTGCGTCTGTTAAATTCGAAATTTTATGACGGAGGTATCAGGATATGAAAAAAAGCTTATTAACTGTGGCTGTACTTGCACTGCTGGTCACGCTGATCGGCTGTACCAGAAGTCAGAAAGCCGGAGATGCCGCCGAAACTTCCCCCACAACTCTGGAAACTACCACCCAAACCAAGGATATAACCCCCCAGCAAAGGCTGCAATTCTCTGTGGTAGAGGCGGAAGATCCCGGATATACGGTTGTTTCCCAAGAGGAACTGGGGGAAAAAACCGATACAGAAATTGCATATGGTGATCTGACAGAAGTAAACCTCACCTGGGATGGAGAAACCATTCCTCTGGCCCAGGCTATCCGGGAGGAAAAGCTGACAGTTCCGGAGATCTTTGCCTTCGCCCGGTTAGATGCACAAAACGGATTCTGCCAGGAAAGCTACATATCTGAGCATGGACTTACCCATTTTTGCTATACCTATCCGGAGTGGGAACTGCGGATTGCTTATGATATCTATGAAACTCCTGATGGACAGCAGACGCTGATAGATGAACTATGCGTCTATAATATTTCTGAGGGTTACCACAATGTGAGCTACATCTATGTGGATGAAGACAGTCAGTGGGGCTACTTCCTGGATCGGGAGGACTGGGGGCTTACCTTTGAGGTAGCCAATGTCACTCCCACCCAAATTACGGTGAACTATTCTCAGAAGCAAAGCCAGGAAGTCGGAGCGCTTACCCTAGACGGCTACATTCTGTGTCCCATGGATGAGGAAAACAATTTGGACAGCGGGCCTAATTACATAGCCATGTCCCGAATGGATACCCCTGGTCTGCCCATTTCCCTTTTGTCGGACAGTTCTGGTCAGTTCACTATCGACTGGGGGGACACCGCCGGTGCTCTGGAGCCTGGGGAATATTATCTCAAGGTTACCGTATCGGATAACTTTGACCCAACCCAGGTTCATCCCCTGATTGAAAAATTCCATGACAAACAGAGCTACCATATTGTGTTTACTGTTTCGTAGCTTCTGACCATCCATCAGAGGAATGCTTTTGTACTCTCCTGTTGCTGTGAGAGAACTGTCGAAAAAACGCAATAATTCGATACCCTAAAAAGCATCAGGCGCAGAAAACAGCGCCTGATGCTTTTATACTGTACTGACAAAGATGGCGCACAGGTGCACACCGTCATGCTTCTTCCTTTGCGCTGCGTATTGATTTCACGTCGGACAAACACTATAATGAGGTTATCAAGTTTGCTTACCGAACGAGGATGCGAGGCTGAAGTATGAAACACATTTTATTATTGGAAGATGATGAATCCCTAGGCCGGGGCATTGCCATGGCTCTGGAATCTTCGGAGTTGGCGGTCAGCCGGTGCATCTGCTTGGCTCAGGCGGAAGAATTGCTGGAAACGGAGCGGTTTGACCTGCTGATTCTGGACATCAATCTGCCTGACGGCAGCGGATTGGACCTGCTGCGCAAGCGCAGAGAAAGCGGCGACACGACGCCCATCATCCTGCTCACCGCCAAGGATCTGGAGTTGGACGAGGTGACCGGGCTGGAAGCCGGGGCAGATGACTACATTACCAAGCCATTCTCCCTGGCGGTGCTTCGGGCCAGAGTGGCTGCCCAGCTGCGCCGGGAGCAGAAAGAAACTGCCGGAGTGCTGACGTTTGGACCGTTTACCTTTGACTTTGAACGGATGGATTTTCGCCGGGACGGTACTGCGGTGGAACTGTCCAAAACCGAGCAAAAGCTTTTACGCCTGCTGGTAGAAAACCGTGGACATACCCTGAGCCGGAATCAGCTGCTGGATGGCGTATGGACCGATGGGGCTGAGTATGTGGAAGAAAACGCCCTCTCCGTTACCGTGAAACGGCTGCGCAGCAAGCTGGAAGCGGACCCCTCCCGTCCGGAATATCTAAAAACGGTATACGGCATCGGCTATACCTGGGCGGTGAAACCATGATGGGATATATTGTGGCAGGAATTGCCCTGACCATTGCGTTGGCAGTAGTGATTTACAGCCGTTGGCGGACAGGGCGCACCATAAAGCGGCTGGATGCCATGTTTACCGCCGCCACCAACGGGAGCTTCCTGGAATCACAGTTTGATGAAAGTAAACTTTCCGCCCTGGAAAGCCGGGTACGGCGGTATCTAACAGCCAGTGCTCTGTCAGCCCGGAATGTCCAGGAACAAAAAGACCAGATCAGCGCCCTGATTTCGGATATTTCCCACCAGACCAAAACCCCGGTAGCCAATCTGCAGCTGTATGCCCAGCTGTTGGAAGAACAGCCTCTGACAGAGCAGGAGCGAAGCTGTGCGCAAGCCATTTCCACTCAAGCAGAAAAGCTGCAAACGCTGATTGAAGCGCTTGTAAAAACCTCCCGTCTGGAAACAGGCATTCTTTCCCTGCATCCGCAGCCGGGGGAACTTTCTCCCATGGTGCAGCGTGCGGCGGCCCAATATGCACCCAAAGCGGACGAGAAACAAATCACCCTGTTGCTGAAAAATACAGAAGGCAGCGCCTGCTTTGATCCCAAATGGACGGAGGAAGCACTGTGCAATCTGCTGGATAACGCGGTGAAATATACCCCTTCCGGCGGCACGGTTTCGGTCGATGTCAAACAATATGAGCTATTCTGCGCCATCCGGGTATCGGATACCGGCCCGGGGATTCCGGAAGCGGAACAGGCCAAAATTTTCAGCCGGTTTTACCGAGCATCCCATGCCTATCAGGAAGAAGGGGTAGGCATCGGCCTGTACCTGACCCGACAAATTGCTCAGAAGCAAGGCGGCTATGTAAAAGTGGAAAGCAGTGCAGGAAAAGGAAGTACCTTTGCCTTATACCTTCCCCGGGAATAAGACGCAAACCCATACAGGAGGCAAAATCCATGACAAACGAATATGAAAATGAACACTTTTTTGAAGCTTATGCCCAGATGCCTCGGAGCAAGGAAGGGCTTTCCGCGGCGGGAGAATGGCACCAGCTGAAACCCCTGTTTCCGCCTCTGGAAGGAAAATCCGTGCTGGATTTGGGGTGCGGATATGGTTGGCACTGTAAGTTCGCATCCGAGCAGGGCGCAAAAGAAGTGCTGGGAATTGACCTGAGCCAGAAAATGATTGCCCAGGCCCAGCAGCGCAGCAAGGGTGATGGAATTACTTACCGCGTCTGCGGAATCGAAGAATATGAGTATCCCCAGAGCAGATGGGACCGCGTGGTTTCCAATCTGGCGCTGCACTACATTGAGAATCTGGATGCCGTATTTCAGAATGTGTACCGGACGCTGAAGCCAGGCGGGATTTTCCTGTTCAACATCGAGCATCCTGCTTTCACTGCCGGTGTCAATCAGGATTGGGAGTATGCTCCCGATAGGACACCCAAGCATTGGCCCATTGACAATTATTTCCTGCCCGGTGAGCGGATTACGAACTTCTTAGGCTGCCAGGTGCATAAGCAGCATCATACCCTGACCCAAATTCTGATGGGGTTGCTGCGCAATGGATTTGTGCTGGAAGTGGTGGAGGAAGCTATGCCTTCTGCGCAGATGCTGGAGATCCCCGGTATGCGCGACGAACTGCGCCGCCCCATGATGCTGCTGGTTCGCTCCAGAAAAGAAGCCTGAGGGTAATTTCCGGAACTTCTGTCAAAACTGTCACATTCTTGACAGTACCAGGAAAGATTTCGGTGGTAAAGTCTGTATTGTCAAAAGACAGTACAGACTTTTCTACATCAGGAGGACAATATGGCAATTCTACAGACCAAAGACCTGAAAAAGTACTATGGCTCCGGGGATACCCAGGTAAAGGCCCTGGACGGAGTGAACCTGAGCGTGGAACAAGGAGAATTTGTGGCCATTGTGGGCACCTCCGGTTCCGGAAAGTCCACCCTGCTGCACATGCG
>USHP01000074.1 GCA_900554625.1 uncultured Eubacteriales bacterium
ATTCGGAACCTATTGTATAATGCGAATTGTGGCATTTGTGCGGTATTGCCCTAACAATTCTTTTGTAATGATGGAACGCCGTGTGCGGGGAAACTCGCATGCACGGTGTGAAGCGGGGGAAAAGGTGGAAAGCGGTGCTAACGCACCGCTCAGACCTTACCTATCGCTATCGTGGCGACCCCGTGACCTTACCCAGCGAAAAGGCCGTATTGAACGACAGGGCAACCAAAACGAAAAAGTCCATGTGTGCCGCTATGTCACCGAAGCATGTGTGGGTGTTCAAGAGCGGGGCGAAAATCTTCTTTGCCTCTATGCAGCACAGCAAAGACAAGACCAACTATCAGGGCAAGCGGTATGACTTCATTGGGTTTGATGAGCTGACGCACTTCACCTGGGAAGAGTACAGCTACATGTTTTCCCGTAACCGTCCATCCAAACGGCCTAAGAGTACAAAAAAGACCATCTGCTACATCCGGGCAACTACCAACCCCGGCGGCGTTGGCCACGGCTGGGTAAAGGAGCGGTTTATCGATGCTGCTGAGCCTGGGCAGACCATTGTGGAGATGGTGGAAGTTACCATGCCGGATGGCACTGTTCGCAAGATCAAGCGGGATCGGGTGTTCATCCAGGCAACCATATTTGACAATCAGGCGTTGCTGGAAAATGACCCGGGGTATCTGGGTAGTCTGGCCCTGCTTCCGGAAAAGGAGCGGGATGCTCTGCTGTATGGCGTGTGGGATGTGTTCGAGGGACAGTATTTCACCGAATTTCGGGTGCGTCCTGATCCTGTCAAGTGCAAGGAGGCAGGAATTACGCCAGAACAGGCGTTGGAGCGACACCAGTGGACCCATGTGATACCAGCCTTTGACATCAATGCAGGGAACAGGAGCGGGTGGAAGATCTATCGGTCTTACGACTTCGGATATGCAAAGCCATTTTCCTGCGCATGGTGGGCCGTGGATTATGACGGCGTGATGTATCGAATTATGGAAATGTATGGATGCACCAAAATACCCAATGAGGGCATCAAGTGGACACCAGACCAGCAATTCCAGCAGATTGCGGAGATAGAGCGCACCCACCCATGGCTCAGAGGGAAAAACATCATGGGTGTAGCAGACCCGGCAATCTGGGATAGCAGCCGGGGAGAGTCCATCCAGGAGACAGCGGCTAAGTACGGTGTTTATTTCACACCGGGAGACCATGAGCGGATACCTGGATGGATGCAGTGCCATTATCGGCTCCAATTTGACCACAATGGGTATTCCCGGATGTATGTGTTTGACAACTGCAAGGCGTTTATCCGTACCATCCCGCTGATGATGGCCCGTCATGAGGCCGCTCATCGGGACATTGCCCAAGGAAATCTTCCCAGGGCGTCGGAGATCTATGACCGGCTGGTAGAAAAGTATGGAAAGTCTGGCGAAGTGGAGTTGCCCGACGGCAGTGTCCGGGATACCTCGGAATTTATTGACTGGGTCATCGAACAGTATGCCGAGGCCTACAGCATGACGGACTACACGGCCGACGAGGTATTCGAGGAGATCGTCTGCGACAGCATGGCCGATATGAACGCATTCGGCGAGGATATGAAGCCCATCGTGGAGCATTTCCTGAAAGATATCAAAGCGCAGGCAGAGCAGATGGGCGGAAGCCAGAGCGTGGAGACTACCGTGCCGGGAGAGGTCAAGTTCAGTCGGGAGAAAGCGAAAGCGGAGCCGAAGCGGTACAGCTATGAGTGGTTTATCCAAAAGCCGGACATGGTGGTAACTACCATTGGTGATCCTGTGACAATGAGCCGTGCGGATATTATCAATGAAGCTAAGAAGAATGCAGTAACAGTTGGTAAAGGCGACCCAAACGGCACTGTTACTGTCCACGTTCGAGACACTGATATGGACGTTATCATTGGCAGAGACGGATTAAAGCATAGTATCGACCGACGTTTGAAAGAACTTGGCCCAATTATCTTAAAGGCAGGGGAAATTCTACAAAACTCCATCAAAATCAATGAACTGCTTCCCAAGAAAGCGGATGCCGTAGGAAGTTATGTTCTGATTGGTGCGGCTAGAAACCCAAATGGGGATTTCTATGTTGTGCGTTCCGTTGTCAATAGGTTCCAAAGTAAATTGGTTTCTATGGACGTGCTTTACGCTATAAACGCAAAAAAGGAAGCCGCCGCACAGAATGTGCAAACAGCTTCCGAGGATGCGGCCGCGCTCAATGCGCCCATATTCACGGGAAACCCGCTTTACGTTACCGCTCCTACCATCAGTATATCCGAACTTCTGGAGAATGTCAACGCGCATTTCCCGGATGTTTTGCCGGAAGACGTGCTGAAGCATTTTGGCCATGACCGACGGCCGGATGGAGTACTGGGAGAAAGCGCCCTCTATTCCCGTGAGGATCCTACGGTGGCAGAACTTCAGCGAGAGAATGCCCTGCTGAAAGAGCGTTTGGAATACTGGAAGGGGCAGGTAAAGCGCACGGATAGAAAAACTGTGCGGGTTGCTGACGTTGACAAGGCTGCAAAGTCTATCCTGTCCGAGTACCAGAGCAAGGCGGAGTTTGGGGACGTGCTTGGCGCCATGAAATCCCTGGCTGATAAAATTGTGGATTACCGGCCGGAAGAATATGAAACCACGGATAACCGAAGCTTCGGAATCGATGAAATCATGAGCGAGGATAGCATCGGTATCAGCGCAGAGGATGCTTTCTGGGATCAGGTAAAACAGGATGCCAAGGACATTGCCCGGGATATCGTTCAGAAGTCTCAGGTTATGACCAATGAGTTTGAGATGGAGACTTTCAAAGATATCAAGGCATATCTGCGGAGCGTGAAGATATCCCTGGGGTCTGCCCGGGCGGACATTCCGGATTTCAACAATTTCCGGAAGCGGAACTTTGGCCGCTTCACCCTGAGCAAGGAGGGTGTCCCTATGGACAGCCTCTGGCTGGACCTTCAAGACCAGTTCGGCAAGGGCTTTTTCCCAGAAGAGATCGTCCACCCGGCTGACCAGATCCAGCACATTGAAGGGCTATACGCCGCCATGGAACCGGATTATGCCAACCCGTATCAGGGGGAGATGGGGCAGAACGTGGAAGCCTGTGCCAATGAGATCCTGGATGTGCTGTTTTCAGACGCCGTGCGGCAGACCGCAAAGACCTTTGCTGGACATCCGTGAGACCCAGCGTGTTGACTACACCATCGAGAACATCCTGTCGGATGACTGGCAGGTTGCAGACAGCAACAACTGCCCGATCCTGGGTGGAGAGAATACCTTCTCCTTCGGGGATGCTATCAAGTATGTTAAGCGGGGCTTCAAGATGCAACGCAAGGGCTGGAACGGTAAGGGCCAGTACATCGAACTGGCAAAGAACATTTCCTACGAATCCTGCTCCGGCGAGATCATCAACTGTGAACACAAGGACATTGGCAACAAGGCAATCGCTTTTGTGGGCACTTCCGGTGTGCAGATGGGCTGGCTTGCTTCGCAATCAGATATGCTTGCAGAAGACTGGCGTTTTGCTGAATGAGGTGATACCACTATGAATGAACAGGAATTTGTAAAACTCTGCAAAAAGGCAGTGGCTGACTACGCCAATGAGCACCTGGACAAGTCCGATCACAAACAGATCTCTGAGGATAATGTCTTTGTTGTCTGGCAGTGCAAGACTCTCCAGAACAACAAAGCCCTTCTCAGCACCACGCTGTTTGATGGTATGTACTATGAATGTACCTACAACGGAGACAAGAAGGAACTGTACTTCGATGCGTACAAAAAGTGGGAAAACCGCTGCATCGCAGTCTCCTGACAGCTGCCTTCAAAAAGTCATTGCCATTTTCATTGCCATTTTTATTTTAGTTTGCTGATATCTGTGTGCTTTTCAACTATTTCAATTAAAATAAAGTTAAATGAAAAGTTCCGTTTCCGGCAGTAAAGTTCCGAAAATACAAAAGAAACACCGCTCAGATTACTCTGGGCGGTGTTTTTATTTGGCGGAGAAGGAGGGATTTGAACCCTCGATACCCTTTTTGGGTATACACGATTTCCAATCGTGCGCGCTCGGCCAGCTACGCGACTTCTCCATGTGCTCGGCTTCGTTGCTAGCCCGGTTATAATACATCATCTGCAAGAATTTGTCAATAGCTTTTTTGCGATTTTTGAAAAATTCTGTACGGAAAAATTTTGGCCTCCTTGACGGGGGATTGCTGACATGGTATGGTGTTAAAAAGGCCAAGTGCTGGAAGGATGGGAGCATATGGAAATCAAAAAGCTGAACGAGAAGAGCGTCCAGGCCTTGCTGCCGGAGCGTGATCCTTGGGGGCATAAAGGAACCTTTGGAAAAATTCTTTTGCTGTGCGGCAGTAGGGGCTTTACAGGGGCTGCCTATCTGGCAGCAATGGGAGCGCTGCGCTCCGGCGCTGGGCTGGTATTTCTGGGGGTACCGGAAAGCATCTACGCCATTGAAGCAGTAAAGCTCAACGAGCCGGTGGTATTCCCACTGCCGGAGGAGGATGGAAAGCTCAGCGAACAGGCACTTACGGAGATTTCCCAACGGCTGCCCCAGATGAATGCTGTTTTGATCGGCTGCGGGTTGGGACAGTCTGCGGGAACCTTTGCGGTGGTAAAAGCGGTGCTGGAAACTGCATCCTGTCCGGTGGTTGTGGATGCCGACGGCATAAATCTGCTTTCCGGGCATAGGGATATACTGCGCAGAAGACAGCACGCAACCATCCTGACACCCCATGACGGCGAGTTTGCCCGTTTGGGCGGCCCGGTAGGGAAGGACCGTATGGAAAGTGCCGCCCGGCTGGCCGCTGACTGGAACAGCATCGTCTTGCTCAAGGGTTATGAAACCTGCATCACAGACGGACAAGTCGGATACATAAATTCCACAGGCAACCCGGGAATGGCAGTGGGCGGCAGCGGCGATGTGCTGGCCGGAATTATCACAGCTCTGCTGGGTCAGGGAATAGCGCCTCTGGAAGCAGCCGCCTGCGGTGCGTGGCTGCATGGGGCGGCAGGGGATTTGTGTGCCAAAGAACTGGGACAGTATGGAATGCTTCCGACGGACATGCTGCTTCGTCTTCCGCGACTTTTAAAATAGGGCGGGGATAATTTGAAAAAAGTCGGGGTCATTTTTGTTCTCCTGCTTGTGCTTACCGGCTGCTCCCAAGGATCTTCGGAGCTTCAGCAGGGAATGGCGCTGCGCAGCAAGCTTTCGCAGGCCTCTTCCATTACCTTTGATGCGGACATTACGGCGGATTATGGACAAACCGTGCATAACTTCTCCATGGCCTGCCAGTCCGATTCTCTGGGGAATCTGACGTTTACGGTTACGGCACCGGAGACCATTTCCGGCATCACCGGAACCGTGTCTCAGGAGGGAGGCAAGCTTACCTTCGAGGATACGGCGCTGCAATTTGACACATTGGCTGAAGATCAGGTGACGCCGGTTACAGCCCCCTGGATTTTGGTCAAGACCTTGCTGAGCGGCTATCTGACGTCAGCTTGTACGGAAGAAGATGCGGTGCGGCTGAGCATTGACGACCGCTATGAAGAAGATGCGCTGCATTTGGACATATGGCTGGATGAAGAGAGCCTCCCATCCCGGGCGGATATCTTCTACGATGACCGGCGTATTTTGTCACTGACCGTCAAAAACTTTACAGTTGTGTAGCTTTTTCGGGAATCTGTGCATAGGATATTTTGAGCGTAGAACCGTATAAAATCCATATGGGCGTGGGAGAATATGGTTACCGCGTTACATATGGGTCCATAGGGTAGCGCAGGAGAAATTGCACGGAGCGTGAAGAATATGACAGAAGGATCAGTCAAACGGGGCGACATATTTTATGCGGATTTGTCCCCGGTAGTGGGCAGTGAGCAGGGAGGAACCCGGCCTGTCCTGATTGTTCAGAATGATACAGGAAACCGCCATTCACCCACAGTAATTGCGGCAGCCATTACCAGCCAGACAGGAAAAGCCCGCTTGCCTACCCATATCAACATTGCCGGCGGCAGTGTAGGGCTGAGCAAGGACTCCATCATCCTGCTGGAGCAAATCCGAACCATTGACAAGCGCCGTCTGCGTGAGCATATGGGACACCTGGATGAAAAACAGATGGCACTGGTGGATGATGCCATTGCGGTTAGCTTTGGACTTCCGGGCGGCGGCAGAACCACATGAATTTTTCGCCCCTCTGGCGCATAGGATTGCGCAGGGGGGCGTTATCATTGGAACAAAGTTATCCGGTCTATTTCGGGACTCGCCCGGCTGGAAAGGTGCAGGTGCTGAGCCAGGGGCTTTACTACCGGTTTATCTGCCGATGCAAACTCAGCGGAGATGTGGTGTGCAGGTTGGTAGCAACCTGTGGAGATCAGCGGGAAAGCTTAGGAGTCGTAGTGCCCATGGATGGCGGTTTCGGCTTGGATACCAAAGTGCCTGCAAAGCATTTGGGGGAGGGAGATTGGAAATTTTTCCTGCTTCCCAAGCACGAAATTACCCAGGGCATGTTTGTGCCCATCATCCCGGAAGAACCCTTTGCTTACATAGAGCGACTAAAGGAAGGATTCCTGGCCAGAAAAGGGGAACAGGTAGGCGTTGTTTTTCCGGAGTAATCACAATAATATGTCCGCCGTCATCTGACGGCGGACATGCTTCGTTACAGGGATATTTCCAAACCCACAGGACAGTGGTCAGAGCCAAACACATCAGAATAAATCGGTGTGGCGGAAATCTGGGGAGCCAGCCGATTGGAAACCAGGAAATAGTCAATGCGCCAGCCGGCGTTGTTCTTTCTGGCATTGAAACGGTAACTCCACCAGCTGTAAGCACCGGTAACATCGGGGTTACAGTAGCGGAAAGTATCCGTAAATCCGGCATCCAGAAGCTTGCCAAAGCTTTCCCGCTCCTGGTCGGAGAAACCGGCGTTTCCCCGGTTGGAGGCAGGGTTTTTCAGGTCGATTTCCTGATGAGCTACATTCAGGTCGCCGCAGGCAATGACCGGCTTCTTTTGATCCAGCTCCTGAAGGTGTTTGCGGAAAGCCGCATCCCATTGCAGCCGATGGTCAATCCGGGCAAGTTCGGGCTGGGCGTTGGGGGTGTAACAGGTGACCAGATAAAACCCGGGGTATTCCAAGGTGATCAGCCTGCCTTCGGTGTCCAGTTCCTCGGTACCGACACCGTAGACAACAGAAATCGGTTCTTCCTTGGCAAAAATAGCGGTGCCGGAATATCCTTTCTTCTGGGCGTAATTCCAGTACTGGCAATATCCGGGCAGGGGAAGATCAATTTGCCCCTGCTGAAGCTTGGTTTCCTGCAGACAGAAAAAGTCGGCATCGCTTTCATTGAAGAAATCCTGAAAGCCTTTTCCAACACAGGCTCTCAGTCCGTTTACATTCCAGGAAATAAATTTCATGTGGTTTCCTCCGTAGTAGCGGGAGTACCGCTGTCAAATAATACAAGGTTGTTCCGGCTCATAGATACGCTGCGCTTTCCGCTGGTGATGGTGATGACTTCTGCATTGGTCATATCCAGGCAGGTCAGGGTCAAACAGGCACACGCCAGGGAAAACTCTCCATCCGTTAATTGATTGGTGGTATCAGACAGTGTAATGCGGATTCCCGGCTCTGTTTCCTGCACAGAGAAAATTTGGGTTCCGGCAGGAAGGGGACTGACCAGATTTTCCTGGGAAGGCCCCATCAGATACAGAGCCAGCAGATAGGAAAGGTCATCCCTGTGGCCGGCAGCTTCCCGCTGCTCGGTGCCCAGAGGGGAAGACAGGTCGGTGGTATAGTCTGATTGAACATAATAGAACGTCACAGGTTCTTTCAGACGGACGGATGCAGTGTCACATCCGCAAATCAGCAGGCAAAACACCAGAAGTACAGGCAGACATCGTTTCATGCCTTATCCACCTCCGTATCAAAGACAGGGAAGGTCACGGTAAACGTGCTGCCTTTCCCCAAGATGCTGGAAAATTGGATTTCTCCCCGGTTGCGCTGGACGATGGTGCGAACAATGGAAAGTCCCAGTC
>USHP01000075.1 GCA_900554625.1 uncultured Eubacteriales bacterium
CCCCGGCGCTCTGAAGGACGCGGTTTGCTCTCCCGGAGGCAGCACCATTGAAGGCATCCGGATTCTGGAGCAGCGGGGCTTCCGGGGCGCCGCCATGGACTGCGTGATTGCAGCCTACCGGAAAAATCTGGAGTTAGGAAAGTAATCCCTTTTTCGGGAAGTTATTGCATTTGCTTTCATCCCTCGCTATAATGACAGAAAGAATATTTAGGAGGTAGATTCCATGGAATATCGCATTTTGGGCAAAACCGGCCTGAAGATTTCCCGTCTGGGCTTCGGCGGCATTCCCATCCAGCGCATTGATGCCGAAGACACCAAAACCCTGATTCACCAGCTGAAGGACGCAGGCGTCAACTACATCGACACCGCCCGAGGCTACACCGTCAGCGAAGAATACTTAGGCTACGCCCTGGAGGGCATCCGGGAGGACTTTGTCCTGGCCACCAAGAGCATGTCCAGAACCCGAGAGGCTATGGCAAAGGACATCGAAACCAGTCTGAAAAACCTGCGCACCGATCACATTGACCTGTATCAGATTCACAACCCCAGCACTGCCCAGCTGGAGCAGGTGGTCGCTCCCGGCGGTGCTCTGGAAGCTCTGTTGGAAGCCAAGGCTGCCGGAAAGGTCGGCCATCTGGGCATTACCGCCCACTCTCTGGACACCTTCAAGATGGCTCTGGAAATGGATTGGGTGGAAACCATCATGTTCCCCTACAACATTGTGGAGAGCCAGGGCCAGGAACTGATTCATCAGTGTGCCGAGAAGAATATTGCCTTTATCTGCATGAAGCCCCTGGCCGGCGGCGCCATTGAAGATGCCACCCTGGCCCTGCGCTACATCTGCGCCAACGACGACGTAACCGTGGTCATTCCCGGTATGGCAGAGCCCAAGGAACTGGACCAGAATCTGGCTGCCGTTTCCAATACCGCTCCTCTGACCGAGGAAGAAAAGGCCAAATTCCAGCAGGTCCGGGATCAGCTGGGCACCCAGTTCTGCCGCCGCTGCAACTACTGCCAGCCCTGCACCGTGGGCATCAGCATCTCCAACGTGTTCCTGTTCGAGGGCTACCTCCAGCGCTACGGTCTGGCCGACTGGGCCAAGGACCGCTACGCAGGCCTGGAGAAAAAGGCCTCCGACTGCGTCGGCTGCGGCGCCTGCGAAGACCGCTGCCCCTACCACCTGCCCATCCGGGAAATGCTGAAGCAGGCCGCAAAGGACTTTGGCGTATAATTTCCCTTTTCAAAACACAATTCTGCCAGGTAATACTGCCTGGCAGAATTTTTTAATACCGCAAAAAACGCCTCAGTTTCCTTTCCGCCCGTTTCAGGGTGCGGCAGACGGTGCTTTTGTTCACCCCCCGTTCCCGGGCAAATTCCACCTGGGATTTTTTCTCAAAGTAGCAGGCCATCAGGGTTTCCCGCTGCAAGGGGGTCAGTTCCTCCTGCATCACCTGCCGGATGCGGCTGAGCTGCACCTGCCGGGGCAGACGGGGACCGCGGTAGCCGTCATAAAGTGTATTTTTCACTTCTCCAGTACCCCCTGTCATAATAATGGGCCGTCAATTCCGCCAGTTCATTCATCTGAGTCAGCATGGGCGTCAGTTCCTGAATCCTGCGTTTGATGTGAAAGATCTCCTCCGGGTCCTCAGTCTGGGCCAGCATCAGCCGCAGCTGCCGCAGCCGCAGGCGGAGGTGCACTGCCGCCGCTTCATACATAGGGCTTAGTTCCGCTAATGTCATAGCCGCCTCCTTTCGCAGCGCAGACAGTGCAGTCCCGGGGCATAGCACTCGCAACCGCATTTTTCGCAGAATCCCCCGGGAACGGCTGCCTGTTCATCGTAAAATAACGTATACGGAAATTCCAAATACATGGACTCCTCCCTTTCCTCCGTTCTCCAGCGGCCGGATTTTTCCGGGGCGAGAGGACGCGCTTCAACAAAATTTCTTTCCCTGCCGTGGTATACTGGGAGCCGCAGGACAAAGATACGGGAAATTCTTCTTTTCACAGCGGGCTTTTTCAGGTATGATATGGCCAAAGGAGCTGATATCATGGATGATCTGTACTTTATGGACGAAGCCCTGAAGCTGGCCAGAGAAGCCTTTGACGCCGGGGAAGTGCCGGTGGGGTGTCGTTGTCCGAAACAATGAAATTGTCGGCCGGGGCCGCAACCGCCGGGAAGGGGACAAATCCGCCCTGGCTCACGCGGAATTGGAGGCCATTGCGGAAAGCTGCCGGAATCTGGGTGGCTGGCGGTTGTGGGAGTGCACCTTGTATGTAACCTTGGAGCCCTGCCCCATGTGCGCCGGAGCCATTATCAACGCCCGGATTCCCCGGGTGGTGTACGGTGCCAGCGATGCCAAATGCGGCGCCGCCGGGTCGGTGTGCAGTCTGTTTTCCATGGCCTTTAACCACCATCCCCAGGTGGAAATGGGCGTGCGGGAGGAAGAATGCCGGACGCTGCTCACGGAATTTTTCCAGCAGCTGCGGATTCAGCTGCGCACCCGCCCAAAATGGCGGCCAAAAGATCCCGACTGACCGGGACACTACCAAAGGAGGCAGGGGAATTTGAATCAGCAGAACCGATCCCTACGGGTGGGGCTGGCAGCCCTGGCCTGTGCCATTGTATTTCGGATGTTTGCTATGGGTCTGCCTGAAAAGCTTCTTCTTTGGCTGATTCAGCCCAATACCGCCGCATTTTTTACATACCTGGAAACCGGACGTGACGTCCGGTTTCCGTCGTCTCAGAGCGTTTTTTCGCCGGATTTCATGGAATCTCCCCCGGCTGTGCCTTCTTTACCGGATTTGGTTCCCGCTGCGGCCTTTTCCGAGCCGGAAACCCTGGAAATCACCTACGCCGCCAGCAAAGATCCGGACATTGCCGCCCTGCTTTCCCAGCCCCTTGCCTGGGATCTCACCGGAGAGGAACCCTCCGTTCTGATTGTCCACACCCACACCACGGAAAGCTACACCAAGTCAGGAGAAGATTACGCCGAAACCGCCCTCTGGCGCACCCTGGACGAAGGCTACAACATGCTCTCCATCGGCGAACAGGTGGTAGAAGTTCTGGCACAGTACGGCATCACCGCCATCCAGGATCGGGAAATCCATGATTACCCCTCCTACAACGGCTCCTATGTCCACGCCCGGGAGTCCATCACAAAGTACCTGGAACAATACCCCAGCATCCAGATGGTGCTGGATCTGCACCGGGATGCCGCCGGTGACGGTTCCGGTCAGCTCAGAACCCTGGCCCAGGTGGATGGGGAATCCTCGGCTCAGCTGATGATTGTGCTGGGAACCAACCACGAACAGTATGAGCAGAACCTGTCTGTTGCGCTGAAGCTTCACACCCAGCTGCAATACCAGGCTCCCGGGCTGATGCGCCCGCTGCAGCTGCGGGCTTCCCGGTTCAATCAGGATCTGTGCCCCGGCGGGCTGCTGATTGAAGTAGGCGCCGCCGGGAACACCCATGCAGAAGCCCTGATTGCCGCCCAGCAGCTGGCGCTGGCCATTGCCGCATTGGCCAAAGGCACCGCATAATCTCATGCCGCTTCCTCCAGGCGCTGGCGCACCACATTGGCAATCCGGGCCACAAATTCGCCGTTGGTGGGCTTGCCCCGGTCCTGACTGATGGTGTTGCCGAAGTACCGGCCCAACACCTCCCAGTCACCCCTACTCCAGGTCACCTCAATCAGGTGCCGCAGAGCCCGCTCCACCCGGGCGGCGGTGGTGTCAAAGTGGGCCGCCACCTGAGGATACAGCCCAAAGGTGATGTTGTGGATATAGGTCCGGTTCTCCACCACCAGCAAAATGGCCTGAATCATGTACGGGTGTCCCACCAGGTGATCCGGCGCTCCCAGCTCCAGCAGAATCTGCCGGATCATCTTCTCGGGGTTGGTTTCCTTGGGCTGCCCCGGAGTCATCATCCGCCGTAAATCTTCCCGCAGGGCTGAGCGCTCCCCCTCGTTCTGTGCCGTGCACAGCCGCATCAACGTATTGACCTGCATCTGTAATGTATCCATCGTTGTTCCTCCTTGATGATTTGATGATATTGCATTGTACCCGTTTTGTTGGACGGAATTTCTGGTATTCTGGGGATGCAGCATCCCCTGCCGGAATTTCGTCCTTTTCTTGTGCAAATCTACAGAAGTATCCGTAGAATGTTGACGAAAGTAAGCAAATATGATATGCTGTTTGCATATTCAAGTTATTTCAATCACATTTGATTACTTAAGTAACTTTCTTACCTGCATTATATTGCTACTTTAGTCACCTGTCAAGATGTAACAAGCTACTTTTGTAATCTTCTGCGAATTGCACAAATGGTAAGGGGGAACTTTTGTGTTTTTTAACAGATTCAAGGCCTTGTGCGACGAAAAAGGCGTCAGCGTCTACCGCGCCTGCACCGACATCGGTCTGAACCGCTCGGCGGTTGCCAAGTGGAAAACCGGCGGAAAACCCAATGGTTCCACTGCCGGAAAGCTGGCGGAATATTTCGGCGTCAGCACCGACTACCTTTTGGGCCAGTCAGAAGAAAAACTCCCCGGGAATCCTTCCCAGGGAGTCAGCGATGAGCAGATTAAATTTGCCCTTTTTGGAGGCGACGGCGAAATCACCGATGCCATGTACGAAGAGGTAAAGCGGTTTGCCGCCTTCGTCAAGCAAAGAGAGGCAGAAAAGAAGGAGTAACCATGCAGACCCAAGCCCTCTATGACATTGCCAGACAACAGCATATAGAGGTTCTGCCCTTCCCCCTGCCGGAAAACGGCTCCATGTCCGTGATGCGGGAGGACGGTGCCTGCTTT
The DNA here is from genome assembly GCA_900554625.1 of uncultured Eubacteriales bacterium. Classification (GTDB taxonomy): domain Bacteria; phylum Bacillota; class Clostridia; order Oscillospirales; family Oscillospiraceae; genus Faecousia. Next base: position 4,807 of record USHP01000075.1, read on the forward strand.
GTGGGTATGGACCCGGCAGTTTGTGACGGCGGCGCCCAGGAACGGGTGCACCTGAGCCATGAACTGGGGCACTGCGTCACCGGCAGCTTTTACAACATCTATGCCGCCATTGATTACCGCCGCCGCCATGAAAACCGGGCGGACAAGTGGGCAATTTCCACCTTGATTCCCGTGGACGACCTGGACGATGCAGTGGCCCAGGGCTGCACCGAGGTGTGGGAACTGGCGGAGCGGTTCGGTGTCACGGAAGACTTTGTCCGCAAAGCCGTATGCTACTATGTCCACGGCAATCTGGCTACGGAACTGTATTTTTGAAAAAATCCCGGCTGCGTTGCTTCGCAGCCGGGTGTTTCATTTTCATTTCTCCTGGTAAAAAGCTTACTTATCCTGTCCCAGGCAGTTCATGTCATCCAGAGCGCAGGTGGTATCGTCATCCTCACCAACGGCGTTCATGTCATTGAGTGCGTATTTCTTTTCCTCTTGGGTGTCCAGGCAATTCATGTCATTGAGGCCGCAGGTACGATCATCTTCTTCGGTAATTCCGTTCATATTGGTCAGGCCCAGGCTGCGTTTGCTTTCGTCCTTCATACTGCATTGTCCTCCTTTGTGGATTTCCTGTTTGTAAAAAAGGAGCCTAAATCCATTCTACCCCTTTTCTTGGAGTATACCAACCCTCAGGGAAAAAAGCAAGGGATTTTCCCCCCGCTTTTGACACTGCTGGGAAAGTGACAAAGGCCGATTCCAGATTTTGGAGCTATCCGCCCTTGCGCCAATTCCCGGCCCCGGATATAATAACAGTATCCAAACTACACTGAAAGGAGCACTGTCATGACCAATCTGATTCGAAAGCCCCTGGAGTCTTTCTGCGTTTACGGCTACTGCCAGGGAAGCAGCCGGCAATATACCCAGGACGACCTTCTGGGCCGGTGGAGCGTACTGTTCTTCTACCCCGCCGACTTTACCTTCGTCTGCCCCACAGAGCTGAAAGAGCTGGGGCAGCTGCACCCGGAATTTGAGCGAGAAGGCTGCCAGATTTTCTCCGTCAGCGAAGATACCCATTTCGTACACAAGGCCTGGGCAGATGCTTCCGAGACCATCCGGGAGCTGCCCTTCGTGATGCTGGCAGACCCTGCAGGGGTACTGGCCCGGCAATTCGGGGTGCTGATTGAGGAGGAAGGCCAGGCTCTGCGGGCCACGTTCCTGCTCAATCCCGCCGGAGAAGTGGTGCTGTATGAAATCCATGACCTGGGCATCGGCCGCAGCGGCAAGGAACTGCTGCGCAAGGTTCAGGCTGCCAAGTTCGTCGCCGAGCATGGCGACCAGGTCTGCCCCGCCAGCTGGCAGCCCGGTGCCGAAACCCTGACCCCCAGCCTGGATCTGGTAGGGCTGCTGTAAGGAGGACGAGCATGGAACGAAGTGCGCTGATTTCTCCTGAGCTGGAATCCCAGCTGACGCTTCTGCTGCAAAAGCTTTCTGCCCCGGTGGAACTGACCTGCTTTGCCGGAACCGATGACAAAAGCCGGGAAATGGTCTGCTTTTTGAACCATCTTGCCTCTCTCTCCCCAAAACTCAGTTGTAGTTTTCCCGACCCTGCCCAAGAATCGGAATTATCCAAAAAACTGGACGCCTCCCTGCTGCCCGCCACCGGTGTGGCCCCTGCCGGCGAAACGCCCCGGATGATCTTCCACGGCATCCCCGGGGGGAAGGAAATCACCGCTTTTGCCGCCGCTGTGCTCTGCGCCGGACAGGCCGCCAAGCCCCTGGACAAGCCCACCTTGAAAGACATCGGCAAACTGAAAAAGCCCATGGTTTTGCAGGTGTGCGTCTCCTTGAGCTGCCAGCACTGTGCCCAGCTGGTGGCCCATGCCCAGCGCATCGCCTGGGAAAACCCACTGGTCACCGCCCATATGATTGACGCCAACCTGTACCCCCAGCTGGTAAGCGCCTACAACATCACCCGGGTTCCCCTGACGGTCATCGACGGCAGCACCGCCATCCCCGGCGGAAAAACCATGGCAGAACTGACCACATTGCTTCTGAAATACTGATTTCTATGGAAAACGCTCAAAAAGTCGCTGGCTTTTTGAGCATTTTTCAGCATCATCACCGCATTTTATAAATTATAAACAAATTTTGTAAAATCTATGTACAATTTTCGACGTTTTTTACAAATGTCAAAATGTGTCAAATGACTTTTCCGGCAAGATGCGTTACACTGAAAGCAGGACGTTTGGTTCAGTATCGGAACCAAGCAAAACAAACCAGCATAACAGAGGAGGAATTACGCAATGGCAAAGTACATTATGGCATTGGACGCAGGTACAACCTCTAACCGCTGCATTTTGTTCAATGAAGCGGGCGAGATGTGCTCCGTTGCCCAGAAGGAATTCACCCAGTACTTCCCCAAGCCCGGTTGGGTCGAGCATGATGCTCTGGAAATCTGGTCCACCCAGCTGGAGGTTGCACAGAAGGCCATGGCAAATCTCAATGTCACCGCTGCGGACATTGCCGCCATCGGCATCACCAATCAGCGTGAAACCACCATTGTCTGGGATAAAACCACCGGCGAACCCATTCACCACGCCATTGTCTGGCAGTGCCGCAGAACCAGTGAATACTGCGACAGCCTGAAGGAAAAGGGCCTGACCGACACCTTCCGGGCCAAGACCGGTCTGGTGATCGACGCCTACTTCTCCGGCACCAAGCTGCATTGGCTGCTGGAAAATGTCCCCGGCGCAAGAGAGCGGGCAGAGCGGGGCGAACTGCTGTTCGGCACTGTGGAAACCTGGCTGATCTGGAAACTCACCGGCGGCAAGGCCCACGTCACCGACTACTCCAACGCCTCCCGTACCATGCTGTTCAACATCAACACCCTGCAGTGGGACGACGAAATTCTGGCGGAGCTGAATATCCCCAAGTGCATGCTGCCTGAGGCAAAACCCAGCAGCTGCGTCTATGGCGAAACTCTGGCTCAGTTCTTCGGTGCACCCATTCCCATCTCCGGCGCTGCCGGTGACCAGCAGGCCGCTCTGTTCGGTCAGACCTGCTTCACCCCCGGCGAAGCCAAGAACACCTACGGTACCGGCTGCTTCATGCTGATGAACACCGGCGAGAAGCCCGTATTCAGCAATAACGGTCTGGTCACCACCATCGCCTGGGGCCTG
>USHP01000076.1 GCA_900554625.1 uncultured Eubacteriales bacterium
GCCAGTACTACGGCAACAATTTTGTTAAACAAAACTGCCCACCAGAACTCGCTGCGCCGGGAACGGCCGCTGAAATCGGTATAACGGGAGAAGAACAGTGCTGCAGCTTCCAGGAATCCGACTAGTTCCTTTGGGGATTCGTACATAACGTCTACCTCCGTTTTTCTATGTTACTTCTGACGTTAGTTCGTTCCTTCCATGACGGTTCCGTCGGGGTGGAACAGGGGCAGCTTTTCCAGATAGATCAGGTCTTCCCGATCCTGGGCATCGCCTTCAGCCAGAATGGACATGCGACCGCAGATTTCGCCGCCGGCTTCTTCCACCAGGGTTTCCAGAGCCTTCAGGCTTTCGCCGGTGGAGATCACATCGTCCACAATCAGAATCTTCTTGCCCTTCATCCGCTCTGCGTCAGCGCCATCCAGATACAGCTTCTGCTCCTTGGCGGTGGTGATGGAGTGGACGGTAACACCGAACACATCCTTCATATACAGCTTCGGTGCCTTCCGGGCCAGAATGTAGCGGGAATTTCCTGCCTGGCGGGCCATCTCGTGGGCCAGGGGAATGCCCTTGGCTTCGGCGGTGATGATGTAGTCATACTCCGGAGCCTTGGCCAGCAGTTCCCGGGCACAGGCAACGGTGAGTTCCGGGTCGCCGAAAATGACGAAACCGGCAATATACAGGGTATCGCTGACCGGGCAGATGGGCAGATCCCGCTCCAGGCCTGCGACTTTCATACGATAGTACATGGGATTCACTCCTTTTCCTCTTATCAAAACAATTATACTACCCGGCAGAAAAATGTCAAGATTGGCAGAAGAAAAGGACTGTTCCCCTTACGGGATAATTGCCAGCAGCGCCATGACGGCAATCCCCGGAAGCCCCAGAAAACCGGCAATGAGCACCGTAGCAGCGTTAATGGGGAACAAAATCCCGGTAAAACTGGAAATGGCATTGAGCAGCCACAGGCAGATAAATCCGGCGGCAGAGTGCAGCGCGATTTTGAAAATCAGCTTCATGGGCAGTACCAGCAGCCGGATGAGCACGATGGCCAGCAAAGCAGGGATCAGCAGCGTTACGATTTCTTCCATAATTTTCCTCCGTATACTTTAAATTGTGCCGGGCATACTACCCTTGGACAGAAAAGGAACAGAAAGCAAATGCGACGGCAATTGCAGCATCCGTTTCCATAGTCTGTCAAGTGTATCGCCGAATGCGCAGCGGTGTGATGCGAAAAAGGGTGAGAAGGGAACAGCTCGCCCTTGTCCATACTACCACAGCAAAAGCAAAAAGAAAGGAAAACCGGGGCAGATTGCCCCGGTTTTCTCTTATAAAAAAGCCTCGCAGAGTTTGCCGGCTACGGCGGCAAATAAAGTTCAAACTGTTTTCAGCCGGGGCACGTACCTGGCTGAAAACACTTCTCAGGCTGCAAGTGTGGAATCTGTCCCTCTTCGGGGACAGATTATGCGCGCAGCAGACTGCTTTTTGTTGTCGGAAAAGCCCGCAAGGGGTTTTCCGACAGTATCAAACCGGGGCAGATAGCTCCGGTTTTTCTGTTTGTCCGGGAAATGGGGCGCTCTTGCCGTCGTCTATACAATATGCTGTGGCGTGCCAAAAAAGTGCGGGGCTTTTTTTACAGTATTCTCCTGTGTTTTTCCGTTGTCCCCCGGGGGAAGCTGTGCTATAATGTCTATAATTAGCGAAATTTGTGAGGAATGCCCCATGATGACAGAATCTTTGAAGCTTTCCCAGAATGATGTGCGGAAGCTTTTGAGTGCAGCCAGCCCGGATGCAGCGCTGCTGCACTTGTACTTAGCCTGCGGCAACCGCCTGGAAGACGCGGAAGCCGAACTGAATATGAACCAATCCCGGCTCAGCTGCGCCGCGGCAACCTTGCGGCAGCTGGGACTGATTATGGAGAACCGCCCCAGCCACATTGCCCCGGGAGAGCGGCCCAGCTATTCGGAAAAGGATGTGCTGGAAGCCATGGACGGTGACCAGTCCTTCCGCAGCCTCTATGGCGAAGTCCAGCGGCTGCTGGGCCGGAGCCTGAACACCGAGGAACTGAAAATCCTGCTGGGGTTTGTCCGGTATCTGGGATTCCCGGCGGATGTGATTTCCGTGCTGGTGTGCTACTGTAAGGATCGGGCACGGCAGCGGGGAAGTCTGCGCAATCCTTCCCTGCGCACCATCGAGAAGGAAGCCTACGCCTGGGCCGAGCAGGGCATTGACTCTGTGGAAGAGGCAGCTGCCTATATCCAGGCCCAGAATGTCCGCAATTCCCGGCTGTTCCGGCTGATGCAGATGCTGCAGATCCGGGGCCGGAGCCTGACCGGGGCGGAAGAGCGCTATGCCCAGAACTGGCTGGACCTGGGACTGGAAGACGAGCTGATCTCCATGGCCTATGAACGCACCTGCCTGAACACCGGCGGGCTGAACTGGTCGTACATGAATAAGATTTTGCAGCGCTGGCACCAGCAGGGCCTGCGCACCGCCGAGGAAGTCCGAAACGGCGACCACAAGAGCAGCGTTCCCAAGGGCGCTTCCGGTCAGCTGGGTACGGCGGAATTGGAAGCCATCCAGAGAGTGCTGCGGGAGGAGGGATAAGCCATGGCATACAGTTCGGAAGTGGTGCGTCGTGCCCGGGCCCGTTTGGCCCAGGCCAAGGAAGACCGGGAATCGGAAAACCGGCAGCACCTGGCTGAGGCTTATGCCAAAGTCCCCCGAATCAAGGAAATTGACATGCAGCTGCGCTCCACCTTGGCCCGGGCTGCCCAGGCGGCGTTTCAGCAGGGCAGCGACGGCCGGGAACTGATGGAGCGAGCCCGACAGGAAAATCTGGCCCTGCAGCGGGAGCGTGCCAGTCTGGCAGCAGCCTATTTTGAAGAAGGTTACCTGGACGACAGTCCTATCTGCGACAAGTGCGGCGGCAGCGGCTATGTGGGTACCACCATGTGCGAATGCCTGCGGGAACTGTGCCGCCAGGAGCAGAAGAAGGAAGTCTCCATCCTCTCCGGCAGCAAGGAGAGTTTCAATCAGTTCCGGCTGGATTATTACCCCGACCGGATTGACCCTCAGTACGGTGCCAGTCCCCGGGTGATTATGGAGAAAAATCTGCAAAATTGCCGCCGCTATGCCCTGACCTTTACGCTCAACGCTGGCAATCTGCTCTTTGTGGGTGGAACGGGGCTGGGCAAAACCTTCCTGTCTGCCTGCATCGCCCGGGCGGTGGCGGATCGGGGCTACAGCGTGGTGTACGAGTCGGCAGCCCACCTGTTTTCCAAGCTGGAGCAGGCCAGATTCCAGCCCAATGAAGAAAACCGCCGGGAAGCATCCCGGTTTACCGAATGTGATCTGCTGATTGTGGATGACCTGGGCACGGAAATGGCAGGGCAGTTTGTGACGGCTTCCCTGTATACCCTGCTTAACGACCGGATTCTGGCAGGAAAGCCCATGGTGATCTCCACCAACTTGAACGTAGACGAAATGAGCCGCCGGTATTCTCCCCAGATTGCCTCCCGTCTCCATGGGGGCTTTCAGCGCCTGACTTTTGTGGGTGAGGATATCCGGGTACTGAAAAACAGGGGGTATTGAGGATGAAAACCGGAATTTTGTTTGACCTGGACGGCACGCTGCTGGACACCCTGGAAGACCTGTTGGATGCCACCAACTACGCTCTGCAGCTCCACGGCTTTCCGGAGCGGACGCTTCCCCAGCTGCGCCGGGTGGTAGGCAACGGCGCCTTGAACCAGATTCGCAAATCTTTGCCCGAAGGAACGCCGGAAGAAGTTGTCCAGGCGGTTCTTGCAGATTATAAGCCTTACTATACCGCCCACTGTCAGGAAAAAACCAGACCCTATCCGGGAATTGAAAAAGCCCTGGCACAGCTGAAAGAGAACTACGCTCTGGCCATTGTGTCCAACAAGCCTGACCCTGCGGTGAAGGAACTGTGCGCCCAGTATTTTCCGGGAATGTATGCCCTGGGAGAGACACCGGACTGCCCCCGCAAGCCTGCTCCGGACATGATCGAAAAAGCCCTGAAGGCCATCGGCGCAGACCGGGGAATTTATGTAGGCGACAGCGAAGTGGATATTCTCACCGCTCAGAATGCGAACATGCCCTGCGTCAGCGTGTTCTGGGGATTCCGGGACCGGGACGTTCTGGAAGCAGCCGGAGCGCAGAGCCTCTGCGCCGATGCAGAAGAAATGGTCCGTGCCATTGATCGCCTGGCTGAGCAGGAATGAGGAAGCACCATGGCCAATGAGTTTTACGCCCTGATGGGGCGGATGCGCTACATCACCCGCTGGGGCCTGATGCGCAATACCTTTTCTGAGAATATCTCCGAGCACAGCCATCAGGTGGCGGTGCTGGCCCATGCCCTAGCCCTGATTCGCCGGGACATTCTGAATCTGCCCACCCCGAACCCGGACCGCTGCGCCGTGGCGGCACTTTATCACGACGCTTCGGAGATTCTCACAGGAGATCTGCCCACCCCCATCAAGTATTACAATCCCAGAATCAAGGATGCCTACAAGCAGGTGGAGCGGGTGGCAGGAAACCGGCTGTTGGACATGCTGCCCCCGGCCTTACGGGAAAGCTACGCCCATCTGGTGCTGGAAGATGAGGAAGAAGTGCTGCCCTTTGTAAAAGCGGCGGACAAGCTCTCCGCCCATATCAAGTGCCTGGAAGAGCAGAAGGCGGGCAACACAGAGTTCGACACCGCCGCCAAGCAGACCTGGGATGCCATGAAGGCCATGAATCGTCCGGAACTGGACTGGTTTCTGGACAACTGCCTGGGGGCCTACACCCTGAACCTGGACCAGCTGTAAGGCTTGACGGAAAGAAAAAACTATGCTACTATTACGAAAGCCACCAGACCTGCCGCTGTGGTGGAATCGGTAGACACAGGGGACTTAAAATCCCCCGGTAGCGATACTGTACGGGTTCGAGTCCCGTCAGCGGCACCAAACCAATATAATCCGAACCTAGTTTTCCCTGTGGGAGACGGGTTCGGATTATTTGTTTTCTTTGGAAGATTCGAGGAAACCCATTTCCGAAACGGCGTCATCAAGCGGCCGGAATCAAAGCCCAGAGGTCCAAGAAAAAAGAAACAGATTTAGGAGGACACTGTTATGGATAAGAAGGTTATTTCCTGTGCGTTCAATATCGACACCGCCTGTGTCGAAGTCAGGTTTGTAGACGGCAGCATGATCTCCGTTGACTGCACTCTGGTAGAAGCGGAGGTTGCACGGAATGTGTACGAGAGCAGCGAGCTGGAGTGGCTGGTGTATCATGCACCAGTTGACTATGTGAACCTTCTGCTTCATGTTGATGTTCGGGAGTATCTGAAAAATGTGACGGAATACCATCCGTTTGAGAATTAACCTTCAAGGGCACTGTCGTACTGGCAGTGCCCTTCTCAATGCAACGTGAAGACCTAGCGTACAGAAATCTAATGTGGTGAAACAAAACCTAGAAAACCAAGACTTGTTTACCAACAATTGAGAAAGCTGCACACGGGGGGGTGAATCGCTAAGGCTTACGCTGAAGAAACTCAAAAAGCCTCTGGAGTGGATCAACTGTTTAGTCCTGATTCTAGAGGCAAGGCTTGCAGTTCCCTGTCTGATTCGTCTGGAGAGATGTTGATAAAGTGTATTTATCTGAGATTACTATCCAAGGGATTATTCGAAGAAACGATATTGATTATTTTAACATGTTTTTTGCGAGATGTTCACATTTTTCTTGACTAAATTTACACATATGGTATATACTACACAGTAGAGGAGGTGTTTTCATTGCTTGTTATGTTTAGGTTAAAAAACTATGGCTCATTTAAAGATGAGGCAGTTTTGGATATGCGAGCAATTAAATCTTACAAGGAGCATCCCTATAATTTAATTACCGATTGTGATGACTGCTCACTATTGAAAGTGATGGCAATCTATGGAGCAAATGCAAGTGGTAAATCAAATTTTGTAGATGCATATCATAGCTTCTTATCAATTGTTCGAAATTCTTTTAAGAAAAATGATAAAGAAGAATCTGATTCGGTTCTCGAGGAACATTATTATCCTTTCTTTTTTGACAACACAAGTAACGAAGCAGATACTGAGTTTGAAGCTGTGTATCATTATAATGGATCGGAATACAGATACGGATATGTCTACAATAGCGTGCGAATCGAATATGAATGGCTATATAGAAAGTCTCTTTCTACAAATCGTCAGAGTAAGATTTTTGAACGGGATTCAGAAAGAATCGACCTAGGTTCATCGGTAAAGAAGGCATGTGATAAATATTTAGCTGACATTGATGCGGATGTTCTTGCATTGTCCTTTTTTAGCAGTCTTAAACTGAGAACGCACATTTTTAAGGAAACAGTTTATTGTGTTGCAGATATCTTACCTGTGTCGCTTTCTTGCCCCCATCAAGCAGACTATATGCTTGAACGTTATTTTGACAAAGATTTTGATGAAGAGGAAAAGCCAAAGTTGCTTTCGTTCCTTAGTGCAATTGATGTTGGGATTAAAGACATTACGGTAGAGAAAAACAAAAACAGCAATACTGTTTATACCTATCACATGGGAAAAGACAAAGAGCTATATCGCTTTCCTTTGGATATCGAATCTGATGGTACCAAGCGTGCAATTGCCATTTATTCTTTTGTGCGCATTGCTGTCTTATATGGTAAGGGCTTGATTATTGATGAATTCAACAATCAACTTCACCCGCTGCTTCAAAAGTATATTATTGATCTATTTTATGAGGAGAGCAAGTGTGGGCAATTGATTTATACAACACATGATACCTCATTAATGGACAAACAATTTATGCGTCGCGACCAAATTTGGTTTACTTCTAAAAATGACTTTGGCGAAACATCGTTGTATTCTTTAGCTGAATTCAAAATTAGAAACGATAAATCCTTTGAGAAAGATTATCTTGGCGGTATTTATGGTGGAATTCCCATCCTAAAAGATTTTTCTTTTAAGGGGGAATAGCAATGGGGTCTGATGATCTGTTTAAAAAGAGACGCGCCAAATTACAAGAGCGAAAAAAAGAAACAAGGACACCGAAACCAAATTCTTTTCTGATTGTTTCAGAAGGTAAAAAAACAGAACCACTCTATTTTGAAGGCTTAGCAAATCATATAAATGAAAAATACGGGAAAAGTATTGACATTGAAAAGCCATTGATAACGCCAAGAGGCGAGGGAAAGAGTACAGTGAGCCTTGTAGAAGAGGCTGCAAAAATAGCTTCACGAGCGCCTATCATGTATAGTCAAGTGTGGGTGGTATTTGACAAAGACGATTTTGATGATTTCGATGAAGCTGTAGCCTTAGCAGAAAAATATGGATTCAAGGTGGCGTGGAGTAACCAGTCATTTGAATACTGGCTATATCTCCATTTTAATTATTCAGATTCAGCATTGCATAGAGATGATTGGGTCAGTAAGCTGAGCAACATATTTAAGGATTTGGGGATTAATGATAATGGATATGAAAAAAATAACCCCAATATTTTTGAGATTGCTACAACATATGGAAGCCTAAAATTTGCGATTACCAATGCAATCCGTGTTGAAAAGCTGCATGTGAACAAAACAAAGCCGTCGTTATGTGATCCGTGCACCATGGTTTATCTGCTTATCATGGAACTCAAGCCATATCTGAGTGATCTTTTAGGCTGATTTAAATCTTGTATGCACCTAACTGCTCTACATCAGAAAATCCATAGGTAGTACTGTCAGAAGCCTGAATGCTTTATTCTGACCCACCCATCATTCATTCTATCAAGAGGGACACGGAAGGAACGATGGACAGAATTTAGGGATTCACGCATTTAGAATGCCGTTCTTGATCATCCAACGGTAATTGGATTCCTAAATCAAGGCCCCTCAGAGAATTTTGTGTAAGCGATTTTCGACAAAATCAAGAATATCACG